>JANTFW010000060.1 GCA_024763245.1 Flavobacteriaceae bacterium
ACGGGTTTGTACTCCTAATCCAGAATGCATTTTTTCTAAATCTAATAGCTTTCGTTTCGTTTCTAAACCTCCGGCATAACCTACTAATTTACCATCTGATCCAACAATTCGATGGCAAGGAACTATAACGGAAAGTGCATTGGCTCCATTAGCAGCCGCTACAGCTCTAATGGCTTTCTTATTACCCAAAAAATCAGATAGTTCTAAATACGATCGGGTTTCTCCATAGGGAATCTGTACTAGTGCTTCCCATACTTGCTTTTGAAAATCACTCCCAATAAAATAGGTTGGAATATCAAACTCCTTACGTGTCCCGTTAAAATACGCTGTTAGCTGTTCTATTGTCTCCTCTAAAACAGTGGCCTTGCCTACTACATATTTTTTTTTTAAATAATTTTGGAGTCGGGCATCTATTTGTTTTCTCATTTTGCGGTATCGCCAATCACACAAACACAAGGTATTATTATAAGCTCCTAAAATTAACTCGCCCAAAGGACTTTTGTAATATTGTATGATAATTTGTGTATCCATCTCCAAAACATAAAAAAAGCTATCTTTTTTATAAGATAGCTTTTAGTAAGAAAAAATATGTTCTAATGTTTTCCTAAAACTTCGGCTACTTTTTTACCTATCTCAGCCGGAGATTCTACTACATAGATTCCATTATCTTGTAAAATTTGCATTTTAGCCTGAGCGGTATCATCTTTACCTCCTACAATTGCACCGGCATGACCCATGGTACGCCCTTTAGGAGCTGTTTGACCGGCAATAAATCCAATAACCGGTTTTCTATTACCATCCGCTTTAATCCATCTTGCTGCCTCTGCTTCTAACTGGCCTCCTATTTCACCAATCATCACAATAGCTTCTGTTTCAGGATCATTCATAAACATTTCAACAGCATCTTTAGTTGTTGTTCCAATAATAGGATCCCCTCCTATTCCGATGGCTGTAGATATCCCTAACCCTTGTTTAACCACTTGATCAGCAGCTTCGTAAGTTAATGTTCCCGATTTAGAAACCACACCTACTTTTCCTTTTTTAAAGACAAAACCCGGCATAATACCTACTTTTGCTTCTTCTGGTGTAATTACACCCGGACAATTTGGACCAACTAATCTACAATTTTTTGTACTGATATATTCTTGAACTTTTACCATATCAGCAACCGGAATACCCTCGGTAATACAAATAATGGTTTTGATTCCTGCTTCGGCAGCTTCCATCATAGCATCTGCAGCAAAGGCAGGTGGAACAAAAATAATACTTGTATCGGCATCTGCTTTATCTACAGCTTCTTTAACCGTATTAAAAACCGGTTTACCTAAATGGGTTTGCCCGCCTTTTCCCGGTGTAACACCTCCAATAACATTGGTGCCGTAATCTATCATTTGACTAGCATGAAAAGTACCTTCACCACCGGTAAAACCTTGGACTATAATTTTTGAATCTTTATTAACAAGAACACTCATAATTATATTTTTTATTGAATTATCTTAATTTGACGTACAAAAATAAGGCTATCTTTTACAATAAAAAAACAGAAAGGATATTTTCTTTATGAAATATATATTTTTTTTCAACAACTGCTAAGTTAATGGCTATTTAGTTTTTTTATAATACTTTTTATACCATAAACCCGCAATATATTGGGCTGTAACAAAAGCAATTACGTTATAAAGCAATGATACAAAACTAAAACCTATGCCAAAATGTAATTTGTTATAAATACGTAGAAGGATGATAAACACCACCGGAATGTGTATAGCTAACATCCAATTTCTTGATTTAAAGGCACTTTTAGCACGCCAAAACCCAAAGGGAAAGGCCAAAAAAAAGACAATTATGGCAAAAGTTATCGCATCCATTATATATTTATGAATTTAAAAAACAAATGTAATAAATATTCGTGCTATAGTAGCACTAAAAAAAATTCTATCGTTACTAAGTTTAATAACCCGTTTAGCGGTTAAAAAGCTAAAGCGTTTTTATTTTATAAATGAGTTTCCCGTTAGTTTTATTACTGTATTGTAGTATTGTAAGCCCAGCTATTTTGGCCACTATTCTAATTGCTAATCCTACAAAAGTTTTTGCATAATTCCTTTTCATCATAAATTGGTCAGTGAGTTGAGAAAAAAATGTTTCAATTCTTTTCACTTAAATTCAACCGCTAAACGGGTTTTGTTAATGTTGTAAGTATTGTAAATATGACTATTATTTTATTCATTGAGTTTATCGTTGTTGTAATGTGTCGTAAAAAATATTTCAGGCAATGAAATCAAAATTTCTTTTTTGTTCTACCCTTGTTTTTGACGAAAATCAAGTTACATTACGCAACAATTTATTAGCATATCTGCCTGAAAATAATGTGTTAACGATTGAGAACAATAATTCATTACGCCTTTGCTCTGTAAATGTACCCAAAACAAGGGTTCGATAATTTTTAGGTTAATTCATTATTTTGTAGCCGACACATTAATGGTAAAACCAATATCGTCAGCAATAAGATAATCTACGGGTATTCCCTTTGAACCTTTGGCATGATAGGTTAAGTTCCAATCGGCTCTGTTTACTGTAAAATCTTCTGATTTAATACTTACCGCTTCATCAGATGCTTTTACATTTGCATTAAAAGTGATACTTTTAGTAATCCCGGAAATCGTTAAATTACCTGTGATTTTAGAATTAAAATTACCTTCTGCTTGTTCTATTTTCACGAGTTCGAATGTAGCTGTAGGAAATTTTTCAATATTAAAAAAATCTGCAGATTTAAGATGGCTTTCTAGTTTGGGTGTTTGTTTTGAACCTTCGGGAAAACTTTCAACAGTTAAGCTCCCTAAATCCATAACTACATTGGCATTTGTTAATTTACCTTCAGTAACCCAAAAAGTAGCATCTTTAACAAAAACTTTTCCAAAACGTTGTTTTACACCCCCAAGATGAGAAGCGCTCCATTTTACAAAACTATCTTTACCTATAGTATGTAGTTGTTTTGTTGATTCTGTGTTGGTTACTGTTACCTTTTCAGCATTTTTTGTGGTGGACTTTTTTTCATTAGTATTACACGAAGTTAGTACAATACTAGGTAGTAAGATTGTTAAAATTAATTTTTTCATTGTCGATTGTTTTTAGATAGTATTAAATTTTTTAATGAACATATACTTATTTCTTGTTCGTTATCAATAAGTTTTATATTAATTGACTACTAAAATAATAAAAACAACAACAAATACAAATATATCTGCTATGTTAAATCCTCATATTTGTTATTTTGGCTACGTCAGTAGCTTTTTAGTATTAAATTTCTACTATAGATTGCTATCCTCATCCTATCCAATAGATAAAGTTGATTATTGAATATTATACTTATTTCATCACTACTATTTTTTTGATTATAAACCCATCAGAGGTTGTAAATTGAATAAAATATACACCATTTTGCAGATTTGACAAATCAATGAGATTAGTACTCCAAACATTACGTATAACAATGTTCCCATTACTATTTAAGATATTTATGTTTTTAATTTCGTTTTTAGGTCCAGATAGGATGATATAAGTTTTTGCAGGGTTTGGGTAAACTACTAGGGTATTGATTAAAGAATAATCGCCATTGTTAAGCGTTGGCTGAAATTCTAAAATTCCAATATCAGGATTACTTCCCGGGTAAGGAATTAGATTTCCTTCAAAATCATACATAGCAAGAGGATCTGTACCGGCATTAATACACGGAGAATTAGCTTGTAAATGATAATCGTTACTATTGATATCTAAAAACTGAGGGTTGTCGGATAGGTTGCTGCTCATCAAATACCCATCTATTCCGGTTCGTAAATTAAAATTATCTACATCGTAAACTATCCCTCGAAAATTACAGGTTTGCGTGGTTGTATCATTAAATATCAAATTATTTTGAAAATTATTATTAAACGTATCTTGATATAAATCCTCCTCTACAACCATACTTTCTCCGTTTGTAGCTGTCCCACAATTGTAAATAATGTTATTCTTAATACTATTATCATAGATAGCATTCGCATTATTTCCTGAAATTCTAAAACCGGGACCTTCAATATCAATAAAGAGATTATTTTCGTATATATTACCTACTACATCGGTACTGGCATATCCTTGCAATTCAACACCGGCATCAATAATTGATGGTTTTAAAGGGGAGTTTGTTGTACCGTAAAAAATATTATGATGATAGTGATTATACTGTCCGTTTAATTGGCTTTGTACAGAGGTATTGATAATTTGATTGTTGTACATTTCATTATAACTTGCATCATCAATATTTAATCTACCTCCATAGCAAATATCTGGAGAAGTTAGAAAATTATCGTGAACAGAAACATTTGATACCGTTGGGCTAACAAGACTAATACTGGCATGTCCCCAATTTTTAAAATAACAATTTTTTATTTCTCCAGTATCTAAAACACTAGCTCTAAAACCGTCACTACATCCTCTATCTGAACTTCCGGGATAGGTTCCTGCCGATGAATAGTCAAAATTAAAATAGGCATCGATTAAACAATTCTCAATTCGTATATTTTCGGGATAATTTGATGCATTGGTCAAATCCGAAGAGACAATAATGCCTTCTCTACAGTATTTACCAATAGTCAAACTATCCAGTAGTATATTTTTAGATAAGGTATTGATAAAAATACCGGTCCATCCCCCCTGAATATCTAAATCTTTAATTGTTATATAGTTAGACCCACCAATAATTATAGGAAAATCCGTACTATATTCAATAAGCAAGCTATTTGGATCGGTAGTAGAATATATATACAAATCATTCGAATTGTCGTACAACCAATAATAAGTTATACCATCAAGTTCACTTATTGTATTGGCTCTTAGTTTTTCCGTTCCATTTAGTAACATTCGGTTTGGATGGTTAGTTGGAGGATTTGTTGCTTTCCAAATAGCACCCGATGTATTAACCCAATTATGAGATTGGGGAATCACAGAACTAATTATGGGTTTTTCACCAACACCATAAGCTCCATAAACAATATTTTCATTTACAGTACCTGAACTATCTTCAATATATAATCTCGTACCAGACCAGATTTCACTTCTTTTAAAGAGAAGACTATCTCCTGCATATAAAGTTTGCTGATTAACCTTATTGATACTTTTCCAAGCCGTTGTTGGTGTTGTTCCGGTATTTGCGTCATTACCATTAGTCGCATCAATATAATATGTGGTTTGCGCATTACTGGATAATGATACTATAATGCTTAAAAGTAACACACGTATTATTTTGTTCATGTCATTTAGTTATTATTTTTGGGGAACCGCTCTTCACTGATAGTTGGGACTAAAAGTTGTACACTTATTATTTACCCAAAATTCAAACAAATATATATTATATTTTTTTATGGATTTTTAGCGATGTATTTATCTATTAATTTATTTGTTGTTGTTTGTAGTTTTGACTTAAAAAATGATGTGTTTCCCAGTAATAAACCTTTTAGGCCAAAGGCTTGCCTTGCCCAAGTATGTATATTAAAAGTATCGGTATGTTTAATAATTAAACCGTTTTCAAATTCAAATGTAGCAATCACTTTATTGTGTACTTTTCTTCCGGTTTGGCTAAATGTATAAAATGCTTCCCATTTGGCGTGAGCTATTTTTCCATCGTAAGTAATATCCGAAAAAGTAATTCGAAAATCTTTATTCTTTTGAGAATCGCATAACATACGCCACATATTTTTTGCTCTATTCACTTGTAACACGCCAAATGCAGGATCTATAAAAACAAGGTTTTGATGATAATTTTTTACCATGGCTTCCGCATCCAGTTTTGTAAACGCTGTATAAAACTCTTTTATTATTTTTTCCAAACCTTTATGTTATTTTGTTGTTTTTCCACCCATATTAGTAAATACACTGTCAATAGGTTCCCACAGTTCTATTTTATTTCCTTCTGCATCCATAATATGTACAAACTTTCCGTAATCAAAAGTTTCTATACTATCAACAATTGTTACATTATTGGCTTTCAGTTTTTCTACAAGTCCTTCTATATTTTGAACTCTGTAGTTTATCATAAACTCCTTTTTAGAAGGGTCAAAATAGGTACTACCTTTTTTAAACGGACTCCACTGCAAGTAATTTATTTCTTCCGGTCTATTTGCATTTCTAAATTCAAAACTTGACCCCCATTGATTTACTTCAAGACCTAAATTTTTGGCATACCATTCTTTTGTTTTTTCAGGATGATCTGAGAAAAAGAAAATGCCCCCAATTCCTGTCACTTTTGGTGTAGTGTTTTGTTGTGATAGTTTTTGATCTGGTTTCTTTTTTTGTTCTTCCATATTTCTTGATTTATCGGTGTTCAATTCACAACTTGAGATTGTTGTTAGTATCGTAAAAGTGACTATGAGTTTATTCATTGGGTGTTTTTTTTTGTATTAACCTTTTAGCTGGTTCATACGGTCTTGTGTATGATTAGTGGCGTGTTAAAGCAACTAATTTAGCAAATAAAAACCAGATAGAAAATCCGCGAGAATTTTCGTAAGTAGGCGAGAACCAGCCATTAATTATACACCTTGTTTTCAATACTATTATTCTTTTATTTGAACAATCATTTCAATTTCACAAGCAATATTCCAAGGTAATGATGACATTCCTACAGCGGAGCGCGAATGCTTACCCCGTTCTCCAAATACTTCTATCAAAAAATCTGAATAACCATTAATGACTTTCGGATGTTCAGTAAAAGAGGGCGAGGAATTTACCATTCCAAAAACTTTAACGATTTTTACTACTTTATTTAAATCACCAATCTGCTTTTTTAAAATAGATATTTGGTTAATCGCTGTAAGTCTTGCTGCTTCATATCCTTGTTCAACTGTCAAATCTGTGCCTACCTTACCTGTTATTAACTCACCATTAGCTAGAAGGGGGCCACCTCCAGATAAATATATCAGGTTATTACTTTGGGTAGCAAGTTCAAAATTTAATCCAGGTGGTAACTTGGGAACATTTAATTCAATACTCATTTCAACTAATTTTTGTTCTACATCATAATCATAAAGTTCTTGATTTTTATCAGTCTTTTTATTTTGAGTAGTACATCCAATTAAGGGTATTAGAAATACTAGAATAAGATATTTCATTAGTTATAATTCTTTTATTTAGTATAAGTTCATAATTATTTCCAACTGATTCACATACACAATCTTAATAAAAAATAGACTAGCAAGATATTATTATTTTACCTGTTTTCCAAAATATAACACATTTAATACATCAACAAATCAAACAAACTCCTCTCCTATTTTAAAATTTGGAAATAAATGTATAATAGCTAGAGAAACCACCACATCGTTACCCCGGATGTATTACCTTATGTTTGCTACAAAAAAATCAATAGTCCTTAATCGTTAATTCCTGAGAATTCGTTATTTTTAGGCACTAAAACATGTTACTCTAACACCAAACCAAATAGATAAAATACACATCCATTATGCTAGGATTACTTTCTGATACCAACCCCAAATGGGTAAAAATCGTAGAAGATGATTTGGGTTCTTTTTTATCCGATCATTTATATGCCGAACAAAAAGCCGCTTCTAATGGTTTTTCGTTTGTAATGCAATATCCCGAACACACTACCTTATCTACCAAAATGGCGGATTATGCACTAGAAGAAACCCAACATTTCAAAAGGGTTTTAGCCTTTATGCACAGCCGGAATATCCCATTAAAAAGAGACCAAAAAAGTCAATATGTCAATCATCTTCGTCAGTTTTTTACCAAATCAAAAGATAAAAAAGAAAACTTGGTCAACCGACTTCTTATTGCTGCTATAATAGAAGCACGTAGTTGTGAACGTTTTGCCCTATTGGCAAAAAATACTAAAGATCCGGAGTTATCCGTTTTTTATCACAACCTGATAAAAGATGAGGTGAGCCATTACAAACTCTTTTTAGATTTGGCTAAATCCTTTCAGCCGAAACAAGAAGTACAAGCCAAATGGACTGACTTTTTAAACTATGAAGCGCAATATATTTCAAAACGTGGCAAAACAGCCTTGGTGCACGGTTAAGCGTGTATTCGCTATTATTTTTATAATGACTATTATCATACTTTACCAAAATGAATACTAATATACTAGCTGTTCTTTAATCTTAAATTTAATACATACAATATGTGGTTTACCAACGATAAGGAAAATAAATTTTATAAAATTAAAACCATCAGCACCTTTGCGTGGGATAGAGCGCGGAGTTCTATAAAAAAATACCGCTCTGTATTTGATAGCAATGAAATCAACTATTTAAGTGTAGCCTTAGAATTGTATAATAAAAAATTTGACGAAGAAGATTGGGAGGCGCGTATCGGGTTTAAAGCCTTTACACTGGAAAACGGTAAACTAGGGAAAGAACATTGTTCAGAAACTAAAAAACATACCATATCTAAAGAAAAGAATATTGTTCAGTTTGAATACGGTTGGGGTAATAAAGATTATGGCGCCTACTGGAAAAAAGGAAGTTATCGTTGGGAGATTTATATAGATGACAAATTAGTAGGCACTGCCGATTTCTTTATAGAAGATGTCGGGGTAGTTACGCTTACTAAAAACCCCTATTTTGATGTGGTCTCTTTAAATACCTACGAGGCTCCACTAGACAATATCCAGAAAGACCAGAGAGTGTATTTAAAAGAGTTTGATAAAAACAGTACACGCTATATAATGGCCGAATTGCAATTTGCCAGCAAACTACCCCTAGCTTGGCAATGTGAACTCTTTTTTAATTATTATGATGATTCCGGTTTATTGGTAGGTACAGCCGACAGTAAAGCCCTTATTGAAGCAAACCCTAAAAGAGGGAAGCTATCGACTATTACTACCGGATGGGGTAATGCCGATGGGAATGTTTGGATTGAAGATAATTACCGATTAGAAGTCGTATTTATGGATACAGTGGTTGCGATGATTCCTTTTAAAGTCAGTACTACTACCAAAAAAAGAGCGAACAAAACCGAAGCCTTGATGAATCAAGATATTGCCGGTTTTTACCAATCCGGTAAATACCAAACGGCTATTAAAGAAAACCTTAAGGACAAGGAATCTGAGAAAACAGAAAGTGCTAAAAATGTTGAAAAAATAGATGATAGACCTTTATCCGAAATCTTAGAAGAACTGGATGAATTGGTAGGTCTTAAAGAAATAAAAACCAATATCAGAGAATATATTGATTATGTAACCTATCTGCAATATCGAAAGGAAAAAGGAATTGAAGAGGAAGAAGAAATCAATCTTCATAGTGTTTTTACCGGAAATCCCGGAACCGGGAAAACAACGGTTGTAAAACTGTTAGGAAAAATATACCACGCTATGGGATTGCTCTCCAAAGGACACGTTTTAACAGTCGATAGCAATGATCTTATTGCCGGTTACGTTCGACAAACCGGTGAGAACACCAAAAAAAAGATCGAAGAAGCCAGAGGAGGTATCTTATTTATAGATGAGGCTTATATGCTGTTTAAAGAAGATTCACCCAATGATTTTGGACCTGAAGCCATTGCGGCACTTATTACCGAAATGAGTGATGGTCCCGGTGATATCGCCATTATGGTTGCCGGTTACCCTAAAGAAATGGATGCCTTTATTTCATCAAATCCGGGATTAAAATCACGTTTTAGAAACTATTACCATTTTCAAGATTTTACACCTGATGAACTGGTTGACATTGCCAAATATGCCGCTAAACACAAAGATGTTATCTTGGATAAAGAGGCCTTAGATAAGATTAAAAAAGTGGTGACCAATGCGTATCGTAATCGTGACAGAAGCTTTGGCAATGCCCGTTTGGTGCACTCCATTATTGATGAGGCTAAAATGAATCTCGGAATTCGATTAGTACGTCAGTATAAACCGGATAAAATTACCAAAGAACTCTTGAGCATTATTAAAGCAGAAGATATTGAAGGAATAGAAGGCAACAAACTCTATGATAGACTAAAATTAGATATAGATACCAATTTACTCGATGAGGCTTTAAAAGAGCTCAACGGTCTTATTGGTTTGACACAAATAAAACAAGAAGTACAAGATTTAATACGTTTAACAAAATATTACAGAGAAAGCAACCGTGATATTTTACGAGCCTTTTCGTTACACTCCGTATTTTTAGGAAACCCTGGAACTGGTAAAACAACGGTAGCCCGAATTATGGGAAAAGTATATAAAGCTTTAGGATTGCTTGAAAGAGGCCATTTGGTAGAAGCCGATGGTGGCGATTTAATTGCCGGTTATGTCGGACAAACGTCTTTAAAAACCAAAGAACTGATTAAGCGTTCTATGGGTGGTATTCTGTTTATCGATGAAGCTTATGCCATTACAGAAAGTTCCGGTGGAAGTGTAGATTTTGGTAAAAAAGCCATTGCAGCTCTTATTAAAGAAATGGAGGATCATCGTGGTGAATTTGGACTTATTGTTGCAGGATATACGGATAATATGAAAGGCTTTTTAGAAAGTAATCCGGGAATGAAATCACGTTTTGACCGCACTTTCCACTTCTTAGATTTTACCGAGGAAGAACTTTGGGAAATTACCCTTATTATGTTTGCTAAAAAAGGCTTAAAACCCAATAAAAAAGCAACAGTACATCTCAAAAAATATATTGCATCACTGTATAAAAACAGAAATAAGTTTTTTGGCAATGCTCGTTCCATCCGAAAAATGGTAGAAAAAGCCTATCGAAATCAAGAATTACGTATGGCAGCTTTACATAAAGAGCAACGTACTACTAAAATGATGGAAACACTAACGCTAGAAGACGTACAAGAATTTACCACCGCAAATACAGAAAGTAAGGGTAGAAAAACCATAGGGTTTAAATAACTATAACTTGAGTTTAATCTAAACATTCCTTAACAGAAGTTAGAAGAAACACTCAGCTATTTCTAATGCCTATATTCCTTTGTAATTTCAAAAACATGTTCCAATATATCGGATTCTATACTAGTAAATTCTATATTCCTACGTGACATAACGACTTGGGCTACTTCTTTTACCTTTTTCATTTGGTAAGTACTAAAACCGGCAGCGCCACCCCAACTAAAAGAAGGAATAAAATTTCTGGGAAAACCATCACCAAAAATATTGGCAGATACCCCCACTACTGTTCCGGTATTGAACATGGTATTAATACCGCATTTGGAGTGATCGCCCATCATCAAACCACAAAACTGTAGTCCTGTTTTGGTAAAGCCTTCGGTTTCATAACTCCACAAACGTACTTCGGCATAGTTATTCTTAAGATTAGAGTTGTTCGTATCGGCTCCCAAATTACACCACTCGCCTATTACAGAATTACCCAAAAACCCATCGTGCCCTTTGTTGGAATAACCAAAAAGTACTACGTTATTAAGCTCTCCTCCTACTTTACTATAAGGGCCTATGGTTGTAGCACCATAAATTTTTGCACCCATTTTTACAACAGCGTGATCACACAGCGCAAAACCACCCCTAATTAAAGCGCCTTCCATAATTAGGGTATCATGTCCAATATAAATAGGACCTGCACTTGCATTTAGGGAACAGAAATGGATTGTTGCCCCTTCTTCTATAAATATATTTTCGGGATTAACCGTTTGCACATTTTCAGGTATGGGAGCCGAGGATCTACCTTTAGTAAGTAATTTAAAATCAGCCAATAAAGCCTTATCATTTAAACTAAAAATATCCCACGTATTTTTGATTTGTAGGAGTTCATCATTGTATTCTATCCTATCATAATCTTTTTGATGCACTTCCTCTTGTCTATCAGAGGTATGTACTGCCACAACTTCACCTTGATAATAAACAGCTTCATTATCTTTCAAACTTTTGACAATTTCAACCAAAGCTTGAGTCGGTAAATAAGAGGCATTGATTAAAATATCATCCGTAGCTTTTACCAATGGAAATTTCTCTTGCAAATACTTTTTGGTAAGAGTACTGGTTGTTGTATCCAGTAATTTTTCCCATTTCTCACGAATCGTTAAGATACCAATGCGAATGTCTGCCACAGGGCGTGTATAGGTAAAAGGCAATAGGTTATTTCTAGAAGTACCGTCAAAAAGGATATAATTCATAATAAGACTGTTTTTACATATGTTTAAGGGCAGATAGAATACGTTCCTCCATTACTGATAAATCAATACTAGCTTTATCTTTTACAAAATTCTCACCCGTAATCTGCTCATACAATTCAATATATCTATCGGAGATTTCTTTTACCTTATCATCTGTCATTTCAGGAACTGTTTGCCCTTCAAGACCTTGAAAATCATTCTCGATTAACCATTGGCGCACAAATTCTTTAGAGAGTTGGCGTTGGGGTTTATTTTCTTTCAGTAACTGCTCATAGGTATCGGCATAAAAATAACGAGAGGAATCGGGTGTGTGGATTTCATCTATTAAAACAATTTTACCTTCTTTAGTTTTACCAAATTCATATTTGGTATCTACAAGCAGTAATCCTTGTTGTGCTGCGAGTTGGGTTCCTCTTTCAAAAAGAGCTTGTGTA
>JANTFW010000061.1 GCA_024763245.1 Flavobacteriaceae bacterium
TTAGAAAAAAAGAAAAATAACCAGCTTACAATATCTCTTTACGCTTTATGGAGCTGCTTTCTTTTTAACAAATACGAAGATAACACCGCGTAAAAGCCTTGTTTAATAGCTACAGGTACATAATCTATTTGATACTGCATACATTTTAAACGCAGCTCATTAAAATAATTTTCTACGGCTTCTTGATAAGAGGTTTGAATAGAATCGGCATATAGATTTATATGTTCGCCGGTTTCAATATCTTCAAAACGCTTGGGTGTATTTTCAAAATCAAAATAGAATTCGGTTTCAGCATCGTACGTGTGGAACAATACCACCTCGTGTTTGTTGTATTTTAAATGACGAAGCGCTTCAAATAATGCCGTTTCTTGCGTATTGGCTTGCCACATATCGGTGAATAGAAAAATAAGCGATCGCCGGTGTATGTTTTCTGCAATTTGATGCAGATAGCTATAGGTGTCGGTTTGGTGTTTTGTGGGGCTATGTAGTAGTTTTTCTAAGGCATTCAGCAACCTACGGTGATGGCGGTCGTTTCCCTTTTCGGGCGCATAATACTCATACGAATCCGAATAAATACTCAAACCAACGGCATCGCGCTGTTTTTTTAACAAATTCATCAACGAAGCTGCTGCCACAGCAGAAAAACCAATTTTATTCAGTTCTTCTAAAGAGCTATTTGACAAATTGGGGTAATGCATCGAGGCCGAGTTATCGATAATAATATGACAACGCAAATTTGTCTCTTCGTCATAGCGTTTTACATATAATTTTTCGGTTTTAGCATATAATTTCCAATCAATATGGCGGATGCTCTCTCCTTTGTTGTACAAACGATGTTCTGCAAATTCTACAGAAAAGCCGTGAAAGGGACTTTGGTGAATACCGGTAATAAAGCCTTCAACGACTTGGTTAGCCAATAATTCAAAATTATCTAAAGGTTCTTTATTTTTTAAACGATCCAGTTCCATAGGTGAGTCCCCAAAAATAAGAAAAGGTTTGAGAACAAATGCCCCAAACCTTCTAAAATCTTTATTAAAATCGGTAAATATTATTTTAGCGCTTCTTCTAATTTTTCTACATAGACAGATTTTGAAGCCACACCAACTTGTTTAGCAAACTGTTTCCCGTCTTTAAAAAGGATTACTGTCGGGATATTTCTAACACCGTATTCAGCTGCAAATTTTTGATTGGAATCTACATCTACTTTAGCTACAATAGCACGTCCGTTATACTCTTCGCTTATTTGATCCATAATAGGATGAATCATTCTACAAGGACCACACCAAGCGGCCCAAAAATCTACAAATACCGGTTTGTCCGATTGCAATACTACTTCTTCAAAAGTAGCATCTGTTACGTTTATTGCCATAATTCTTTTGTTTAGGTTTTTTTGTTAAAAATGTTTATTTCTTGAGCAAAAGTAAACAAAAACTGACCCAATTGGTAATTTAACGTATTTAATTTATTGATAGGTCAATTACTAAAATCGATGAATCATTTGTATAGGGTTTTTTCCATAAAAAAAAGAATAAAACGATTGCATATTTCATATTATTTGTACCTTTGCTCCGCTAACGAGGACAAATTTGAACTGATTGCAACCTCTTCAAAAATGCTAAAGCGGTAGGTTTCCCTTCACTTTTTGCGACTTCGTTGGTTTAAAGCAAGAATAAATAGTTTAAAACAACCGTATATGTCTTATTATTTTACTTCTGAATCCGTTTCAGAAGGACACCCCGATAAAGTAGCCGATCAGATATCGGACGAATTATTAGATAATTTTTTAGCTTTTGATCCCAATTCAAAAGTAGCTTGTGAAACTTTGGTAACCACCGGACAGGTAGTATTAGCCGGTGAAGTAAAATCGAGTGTGTACCTCGATGTACAAAAAATAGCCCGAAAACGCATCAATAGTATTGGTTATACCAAAGGTGAGTATATGTTCGACGGGAACTCTTGTGGCGTTTTCTCTGCTATTCATGAGCAATCTCAAGATATTAACCAAGGTGTAGAACGGGACAATCAGATGGAGCAAGGTGCAGGTGACCAAGGAATGATGTTTGGGTATGCAACTTCAGAAACGCCTAACTATATGCCACTAGCCCTTGATTTAAGTCATAAAATTTTGATGGAATTAGCAGCTATTCGCCATGACGGTAAGCAGATGACGTATTTGCGTCCGGATGCTAAGTCGCAAGTCACCATTGAATATTCTGATGATCACAAGCCTTTGCGAATTAAAGATATTGTCGTGTCCACACAACATGATCCTTTTCTTGAAGATGATGAAGCTATGTTACAACGAATCAAAGACGATGTTCAACATATTCTAATTCCCAAGGTGATTGCCAAACTCTCTCCCGATCTTCAAAAGCTCTTTACCGATACGATTACTTATCACGTAAATCCAACCGGAAAATTTGTAATAGGTGGTCCTCACGGTGATACCGGATTAACCGGACGAAAAATAATTGTGGATACCTATGGAGGAAAAGGAGCACACGGTGGGGGAGCTTTTAGTGGTAAAGACCCCAGTAAGGTAGATCGTTCCGCAGCCTATGCTACACGGCATATCGCCAAGAATATGGTAGCTGCAGGAGTTTGTGATGAAATGCTGGTACAGGTTTCTTACGCTATAGGTGTGGCAAAACCAATGGGAATTTATGTCAATACGTATGGTACATCTAAGATTGATTATTCAGATGCCGAGATTGCAAAAAGTATCGAAAAGTTATTTGATATGCGACCCGCAGCTATCGAAAAGAGGTTAAAATTAAGACAGCCTATCTATTTAGAAACAGCTTCGTATGGTCATATGGGGCGTGAAAATATAATTGTCGAAAAAACATTTACGAATACCGAAGGAACCACTAAAAAGTTAAGCGTAGAGCTCTTTACGTGGGAAAAATTAGATGTTGTGGATCAAATAAAAGCGTTCTTTTCTATAGCCTAAGTATAGGCATCGTGATTGTCAAATGAAAATAGATCCAAATATAAAGGACTTACCTTTAACGAAGTCCAAGCCAACAACTTTAGAATCTATATTTGGTAAGTCCGATCTCATTCCATTTTGGGTGGCAGATATGGAATTTCAAATCGCATCGCCCATACAAAAGGCTTTAATAAATCGAATTGACGAGGGTAGTTTTGGGTATGAATATAAACCGGATTCTTTTTATAAAGCACAAAAAGAATGGTACCACAAACGCTATGGTATAGCATTAGAGAAAGAACAAGTGCTGTATAGTCCCAGTATCACAACTAGTATTACGATGCTTATTGAAAACTATTCTAATAAAGGAGATGGCATACTAATACAGCCTCCTGTTTTTACGGAATTTAGAACGCTAATAAAAAAGGTAAAGCGCCGTATTGTTAAAAACCCTTTGAAATTACAAGATAATAAGTATCAGTTTGATTTTGAGGATTTAGAAAAAAAAGCACAATTAGCACATACTAAAATACTCCTTATTTGTAATCCTCATAATCCGGTAGGTAAAGTGTGGTGTAAAGAAGATTTGGGTAGGATTGTAGCTATAGCAAAAGCAAACGATCTCTTGTTGATTTCCGATGAGATTCATAAAGATATTACACTTTTTGATACTCATTTCACCTCTGTTTTACATTTTGCTGACCAGTACGATAAAATTGCGGTGTGTACCTCCGAAGCAAAAACTTTTAACCTTTGTGGTATTGTAGATTCGATGCTTATTATCCCAAATGACGAACTTCGCCATTTTATGAGGCTGTTTTTTTCAAAATACAATCTTGGGAGAACCAATGCGTTATCTAGAGTGGCTTTAGAGGCGGCTTATTCATGTGGGGAATCGTGGCTAGCAGAATTATTACCGGCTCTTGAAAAAAATGTCCGAAGTATAGCACAAGAACTAAAAAACACCCCAATTGGACTAGTAGAACCGGAAGGCACTTTTCAGGTATGGTTAGATTTTAGAAAAATTTTTAAAGATAGTAATCAGATGTTTAGGTATATTACAGAAACATCCGGTATTGGACTTAACGCAGGACATTGGTTTGGTCACGAAGGAGCATTGTTTATGCGAATGAATATAGCGACTACAAACGAAAAGGTGGTTTATGCCATACAAAGAATTAAAGAAGCCGTTTCTACTTTTTCCGAGTAAGCCATTAAGAATTCGTTACTTAAATTTATAATGTAACACATATTACATAATTTTTTAGTATATTCGTAGGCATAATTTACTATTAACTACGACTTTAAATACTAAAATATGAATTTATTATTACAAACCTGGCCTTGGTATGTTGCGGGTCCGATTATTGCTTTGGTAACCTTCTTGCTCTTTTATTTTGGAAAGCATTTAGGGGTTTCTTCTAATTTGGAAACCCTATGCAGTATGGAAGGAGCTGGAAAATTTACAGACTATTTTAAAATTGATTGGCGAGCCAGAAAATGGAATCTGGTATTTATATTAGGTTTAATTGCCGGTGGTTTTATCACATCGCAATGGATGACTCCTAATGAAAAAATGGATCTAAATCCCAAAACGATTGAAAATCTACAGGAGTTTGGAATTACAGATGCGGGTTATGCCTATCTTCCGGAAAAAATCTATGGACTTGATCAACTTTCCGATGTAAAGAATCTTTTATTTTTGTTGTTAGGGGGTGTCTTAGTAGGGTTTGGAGCTCGATATGCCGGAGGTTGTACATCGGGACATGGTATTGTCGGCTTGAGTAATTTTGCTTGGGCATCGTATGTTTCTGTAGCCGGATTTTTTATAGGAGGTTTACTGATGACCTGGTTTATTTTACCTTTTTTAATTAAATTACTATAGTGATGAAATATTTAAAATTTTTTGCATTAGGAATCTTGTTTGGTATAGCACTTAGTAAAGCTGAGGTAATTTCTTGGTTTCGAATTTATGAGATGTTTAAGTTACAATCTTTTCATATGTATGGAGTTATCTTGTCGGCTGTGCTTATTGGTGTGGTTTTTATGTATTTATTTCGTACAGAAAAAATAAAAGATTTTCAAGGAAACCCGATTCATGTAAGAGCTAAGAAAAGTGGAAAATACAGAAATATTCTAGGTGGAATCATATTTGGTATGGGCTGGGCGCTAGCCGGTGCATGTCCTGGACCTATGTTTATTTTGGTAGGTAAAGGGGCTTGGAGCATACTTATAGTATTGCTTGGGGCTAATCTAGGGGCTTTTTTATACGGCATTTTACGAAGTAAACTACCACATTAATCATTCTAAAAATTAATTAAGATGCCAATATCAAAAGAAATAAAAGAAAAATTAGCACAATTATTTGAACCGGAATTATTAAAAAAAATATATAACAATAGCACTCTTAAAACGGCTGAAAGTGACAAGATAATAGTTGAAATTAGAGATCAGATCAAGTTTATTCCTCTCGTGTTAGAGGGACGAATAAAGGTTGAAATACGCGATGGAACAGGCTTAGGTGCATTTTTGCATTACATAAAGCCTTTGGAACTGTGTCCCATTTCATTTTATTATGGAATCCAAAAAAAAGATAGTGCTATACGCTGTTATACGGATTCTCAATTGACCTATCTTGCCATTCCCTTAGTTCGTGCTGAAAGTTGGTTTAATAAATATAAAAGTTGGCGTAATTATATTACAAAACTAACACAACAACAACAAGATTACTTGATTACAAGTGTTTCACAAGCTTTCTTTAATGATGTTGAATACAGATTACACTATTATTTAAAGCAGCATTTACAATTTGAAAAATCCAAAACGATATATATTAAACATCAAGAGATTGCCTTTGATTTAAATACTTCTCGAGAGACCATATCACGAATATTAAAGAAAATGGAACATAAGGGAAACATCATATTAGGGCGTAACCGGATTACAATATGCTAAAAATAGTAGTTGTAGTGGAAGTATAATATCCAATAATCGAAATGATAGTTTTAAGTAAATTAAACCAATAGCGATTTATTCATGGGGAACAATGAAAAGAATAATGGAAATTAATAAACAGGTATTAACGATACCTTTACCAACCTCCACTGGCACCACCACCGCCAAATCCGCCACCACCAAATCCTCCGCTGAAGCCTCCTCCCCCGAAACCACCTCCTGAGCTTCCGGAACCAAAACCCCCAAAACCACCTCCTAAAATGATAGGTCCTGAACCGGATGACCTATACCCACCACCAGTTCCACCACTTTTTCCGGAACGAACAATCAGTAAAAAAACAATAAAAAATATAATAAGTACTAGAATAAAAGGAAATGAAGTACCGGAACTCAGTTCGGCATCATTTGTATATTCACCGGCAAGTGTTTGAATCATTGCATCTGTACCTGCGTCTATTCCTGAATAATAGTCACCCCTTTTAAAATAAGGAGCCACCACCGTTTCAATTATACGTCTTGACATCGCATCTGTTAGCAAATGTTCTAATCCGTAACCCACTTGTATAGCCATTTTGCGATCGTCTTTTGCAATCAAAAATAAGAGGCCATTATCTTTATCGGCCTGTCCAATTCCCCATTTATGAGCCCACTCTGCCGCGTATAAATTAATGTTGTGACCCTCTAAAGAATGGATCGTTACTACTACGATTTGCGTAGAGGTAGAATCGGCATATCGAATTAGTTTTTTCTCGATACTTTGTTTTTGAGCAGCTGTTAGTAGATTCGCTTTATCATAAACGGAAGTCTCCAGTTTGGGTTTGTCCGGAATCTGATTATTTTGTGCTTTGATTTGAGGCTCAAAAAGAAAAAGAAAGAATCCTAGGCATACCAAAAACTGGAGTAAAGAAGAAGTTTTATGCTGAATCATAATTTAGTTTCCTATTGAAATCTCGTTACTCAATTCATTTTGGTCATCTTCTTGATAGGGGAAATACTGTTTTAGTTGCTTTCCGACCAACAGAATACCTTCAACAAGTCCTTGCGGTATATTATTATTAGAAAAAGCATCTAAAACAATTTGTTTGGTTTCTACCCAAAAATCCGGAGGAACTACCTTATCAATGCCGCTATCACCAAGAATGGCAAATTGCTTGTTACGGACACTCACGTAGAACAGTATTCCGTTTTGCAATTGGGTTTGATCCATATTTAAAGACAGAAAAACCTCTTTAGCTCTTTCCAAAGTAGGTTTTTCTGTTAGACTTTCTATATGTACACGAATTTCTCCCGAGGTGTTATTCTCTGCTTGTTCTATGGCTTGAACAATGACTTTTTTTTCGGAATCGGATAAAAAATCCTTGAGGATGTCCATATAATTAATAACTAGATAATAGGATTAAAATTCAACTTTTGGAGCTTTTTCAGAACCGGCTTCGGATTTGAAATAGCCTATTTCTTTGAATTTAAAAATCATATTAAAAATATTATTAGGAAATGTTTTTAGGTGTTTTGAATACACTTTTACCTCATCATTAAAACGATCTCGCTCTACCTTAATTCGGTTTTCTGTACCTTCTAATTGACTTTGCAATTCCAAGAAATTTTGGTTGGCCTTTAAGTCAGGATAACGTTCTACCACGACCATTAATTTTTGTAAGGCACCGGATAATCCGCTTTGTGCTTTCTGAAAAGCAGCCATTTTTTCAGGGGATAAATCACCAACATCAATTTTAGTTTGTGTGGCTTCAGCACGGGCTTTAATAACGCCTTCTAAGGTTTCTTTTTCGTGAGCCGCATAACCTTTTACGGTACTTACCAAGTTAGGGATTAAGTCAGCTCTACGTTGGTATGCACTTTCTACTTTTGCCCATTGTGTATTGGCATTCTCTTGAAGATTTACGGCTTGGTTATAAAATCCTTTACCGGCACCAAACGCCCATAATGCAATTAATACGAGTATTCCCGGAAAAATCCATTTTTTCATAATAAATAAGGTTTATTGTTTGTTAATAATAGTGTAAATATAGCAAGTATTATTGAGATAAATAATTACAAGTGGTTTTTTATTTGTTCTAGTTCGTGCTTAATCTTTTCCAAACGATTAATTACTGCAGCTTTGGGATTCAGTTCAGTACTTGAGTCTTTGTTCTTTTCTTTTAGTTTTTGTTTCGCGCCTTCGTGTGTAAAACCTTTTTCTTTGATTAAATGATAAATTTCGTGAACCACTTCAATGTCTTTTTTGGTGAAAACACGACTGCCATTTTTGTTTTTTTTAGGGCGTAACGAAGAAAATTCTTTTTCCCAATACCTAATAAGAGAGGTTTTTACCTTAAAGGCTTTAGCAACTTCTCCAATTTTATAATACATTTTATCCGGTAGATTTATATACATAATTTATTTGTTTAATTATAGACGAACTAATCTAATGATTGCCCTTCTTGTTCTGCAGCTTTTTGCATATCTACAAATTCCTCAGGTGTTAAATTACCGTAGTAATAATAGATCGGATTAACAGGGTGTCCATTTTTATGCACTTCATAATGCAAATGGGGAGAAACCGATCTACCGGTACTACCCACATACCCAATAATATCGCCACGTTTTACTCTTTTTCCTTTTCGGGTTGCAATTTTACTCATATGTGCATATACAGTTCTGTATCCATAGCCATGATCTATATAAACCACATTTCCAAAGGTAGGGCTTCTATCGGCTCTGGCAACAACACCATTTCCTGTTGCGTAAATTGGTGTTCCTTTTTTAGCCGTAAAATCCATGCCTTCATGCATTTTTCTAATCTTTAGTATGGGATGCATACGCATACCATAACCGGATGCCATTCGGGTGAGTTCTTCCTTTTTTACCGGTTGGATGGCTGGAATTGAGGCGAGCATTTCCTCTTTATTTTCGGCCATTTTTACAATTTCATCTAAGGATTTGGATTGTACCACAATACGTTTAGATAAGACATCCATTTGTTTGGTCAAGTCCATTATCATCTTAGAATTATCAAATCCTTCCAGTGATTTATAACGGTTTATCCCACCAAAACCTGCTTTTCGTACTTCGTTCGGAACCGGAGCTGCTTCAAAAAATTGCCGGTAAATAGTATTGTCCCGTTCTTCCAGTTCGGCTAGGCGGTTGGCGTGTTGATCTGCTCTTTTAGAAAGCAGTTCATAGTGTAATTTCATATTCTCCAATTCTCTTGCCATTTCTTTTTCTTTAGGAGACTCAACAAAATTCACAAGCACTACATATCCCAAGAAACCGGTTAAAAGAACAGCAGTAACAATCAGTACTATATTCCTGATTAGCATTCCCTTTTTAGGTTTTATCTTACTATAGGATAAGGTTTCCGGGTTATAATGATATTTTACTTTCGCCATTAGCTTAAAAATCTTATTTTTGCTTTTCGAACAAACAATCGAACATAGCGCTTAAACAAGCAAATTTACAAAATGTTTTAATATAGCTCAAATTGTTCCCACTTTTAGGATAGACTTAACATATGAATGCACAAGAAATACGTCAGGAATTTTTTAATTTTTTTGAATCCAAGAAACATGCTATTGTTCCTTCGGCACCCATTGTTATTAAAAATGACCCCACCTTGCTTTTTACCAACGCCGGGATGAATCAGTTTAAAGAGTTTTTTTTAGGTAATGGTACACCGAAACAGCATAGGATTGCAGATACGCAAAAATGTTTGCGTGTTTCTGGAAAGCATAACGATTTGGAAGAAGTGGGTAAAGATACTTACCATCACACGATGTTTGAAATGCTGGGGAATTGGAGTTTTGGTGACTATTTTAAAAAAGAAGCCATCTCTTGGGCTTGGGAGTTGTTAACGGAAGTTTATAAGATTGATCAATCAAAATTATATGTTACTGTCTTTGAAGGAAGTGAAGAAGATGGCTTAGGAATGGATCAAGAAGCCTATGATTATTGGAAAGAGATAATCCCTGAAGATCGTATTTTATTGGGGAATAAAAAGGATAATTTTTGGGAAATGGGCGCTCAAGGACCTTGTGGCCCCTGTTCCGAGATTCATGTTGATATTCGCTCGGACGAAGAAAGAGCCAAAATTTCCGGTGCTGATTTAGTCAATAAAGATCATCCACAGGTAGTAGAAGTATGGAATCTTGTTTTTATGGAATTTAACCGTAAAGCCGATAAATCATTAGATCCACTACCTCAAAAACATGTGGATACCGGTATGGGTTTTGAAAGACTCTGTATGGTAATTCAAGACGTACAGTCTAATTATGATACCGATGTTTTTACACCGTTAATTAGAGAAGTAGAAGCCATCACACATACACCTTATGAGGTAAATAATGAGAAAGATATTGCTATTCGAGTGATTGCAGATCACGTTCGTGCTGTATCCTTTGCTATTGCCGATGGTCAATTACCATCAAATACAGGTGCCGGATATGTTATTAGACGTATACTTAGGCGTGCTGTACGATATGGATTTACCTTTTTAAATCAAAAAGAGGCTTTTATTTATAAATTAGTGCCTACACTTGTCAGTCAAATGGGAGCTACTTTTCCGGAGTTAAAGACTCAAAAGAATTTGATAAGTAATGTCATCAAGGAAGAAGAACATGCTTTTTTACGTACTTTAGATCAAGGTTTACAGTTGTTGGATGTAATTATCAAAGATACCAAAACTAAAGTAGTTTCCGGTAAAAAAGCCTTTGATTTATTTGATACTTTTGGATTTCCTGTAGATCTTACCGCATTAATTCTTAGCGAAAAAGGAATGACGTTGGATGAAAAAGAATTTGCTAAAGAAATGCAAAAGCAAAAAGATCGCTCCAAAAATGCAGCTACAATTATTACCGATGACTGGATTACCCTTAAGGAAGATGACATTGAAGAATTTGTTGGGTATGATATTTTACAAACGCCGGTTCACATTACAAAATATCGTAAGATTACTACACAAAAGGAGGGTGAAATGTATCAACTGGTTTTTAATTTAACCCCTTTTTATCCGGAAGGTGGGGGACAAGCAGGTGATAAAGGATATTTAGAGGTAGATAATGCTAATGTTATTTATATTGTTGATACCAAAAAGGAGAATAACTTAATTGTACACTATTCCAAGTCCTTACCTGCAAATCTCAATCAAACATTTAATGCCGTTGTGGATAGAGAACAAAGACAGCGTACGGCCTGTAATCATTCTGCAACTCATTTATTGCACCAAGCACTTCGGGAAATCTTAGGCACGCATGTAGAACAAAAAGGATCTTCGGTTCACTCCAATCATTTGCGTTTTGATTTCTCTCATTTTGGAAAGATGAGTAAAGAAGAAATACTCGAAGTAGAAGCCTTTGTCAATGCACGTATTCGTGAGGGCATCCCTTTAAATGAGTTTAGAAATATCCCTATGCAAGAAGCACTAGATAAAGGAGCTGTGGCTTTGTTTGGCGAAAAATATGGTGATGCTGTTCGTATGATTCAATTTGGTGATTCTAAGGAACTTTGTGGTGGAACACACGTAGAAAACACCAAGGATATTTGGCATTTTAAAATAATTACTGAGGGGGCAATCGCTGCAGGTGTTAGAAGGATAGAAGCTATTACATCGGATGCTGCAAAAGCCTATCTTTCTGAGAATAACAGTATTTTTGAAGAAATAAAAAGCTTACTGAAAAACACAAAAAATCCGGTAAAAACCATTCAAAATATGCAAGAAGAAATTGCTTTGTTGAAAAAAGAAATAACACAATTGCAAAAAGTACAGGCAAAAAGTTTGGTCAGCGATTTGGATAACCAAATGGAATTGGTTAATGGGGTTCATTTTTTAGCGGTACAATTATCTTTGGATTCGCAAGGCATCAAAAATCTTCTTTTTGAATTAGGGAAAAAGCATGATAATCTATTTGCCGTAATAGCCAATGAGTCGCAAGGAAAGGCCACATTATCTTGTTATATTTCAAAAGAATTAGCGCATTCTAAAGAGCTAAATGCTGGAACAGTGGTTCGTGAATTGGCTAAACATATTAAAGGTGGTGGTGGTGGCCAAGCGTTTTTTGCTACAGCAGGTGGAAAAGATCCGAATGGTATTTCGGCCGCACTAGAAGCGGCAAAAGCCTATGTTTAGGGATAGTGGACGGTATCATAGCATTTAAGAAGAAAAGTTTGTAAAGCCTATTTTTATTAGGTTTTGCATTTTTGTGGGGCTCTGTAAATCACAAACCATAGAATCACTATAAATAAATAAGATTTTTTTATCGATAGTATATCATTATATTATATGGAACCGAGGCTATGGGCGTGTTATGGGATAAATTTATTGTGTTAAAAAAAACCTATTTTATCGTACTAAATTAGTTTTTTAAATTAAAAACACTAGATTTGTTCCATAAATGAAACAAAAGTTACATAAAATAGGGTC
>JANTFW010000062.1 GCA_024763245.1 Flavobacteriaceae bacterium
GAGCAGATGGATATCTTTTAAAAGAAATTGAAGCTAAGAGTTTGTTCAAATGCATCAACGAAGTAATAGAAGGTGGTGCGCCCATGTCACCTAGTATTGCGCTAAAAACACTAAAATTATTAAGAAATCCGCAAGATATTAAAGTACAACAAGAAATCGATAAAATACAACTCACTAAGAGAGAAATAGAAATTTTAGAACAAATAAGTAAAGGTTTAGCCTATGGCAAAATAGCAACAAATTTATTTATTTCTTCAGGAACTGTTCGGAAACACATTGAGAACATCTACAGAAAATTGCAAGTGCACAACAAAATGGAAGCAGTTGCAAAAGCAAAAAAACACCGTCTAATCTAAACCAAAAAAACGGCCTCAAAAAGAGGCCGTTTTCTTACTTAACATTTATAATTACTTATTTATTGAACGTAAAAGAAACGCCTATCATAATAAGGTCAGTACTCATTTCATAACCTACTTTAGTTCCCGGAATTGTTCCTAAAGGATTATTAACGGGATCCCAAGGTCCGGCGCCAAATTCTGCTGGTCTTGGGTTTTTTAGTGTTCCTTCGGTTTTTCCACTGCTGGTCCCGTGATGATAAACCGCATTAAGATTAAATCGATCACTTGCTTTATAAGTCAAACCAAATTGAAAGGCATTTTTAATAACAGCAGGAGCAGAAGCAGAAAAGAAAGCCAAATCTTCGTCTATTGGATTGCTGCTATAGGTATAACCTATTCGTAAAGGCAATTTATCAATTCCTTTATATTGTAATCCTGCAGAAATAATAGTAACATTTTTCCATCCAAAACCTTTTACAGCACCTGTAGGATATCCGGTAAAGACGCCTTGGTCGGCAATAACCCAACCTTCTTCGGCAAAGCCATCGGTATGTTCATAATCAACCATTCTGTAATCTAAAGCAAAATCAATAGATGTATTGGAATAACCCAAGCCAAAAGAAAGAATGGCAGGAAAATCCATATCAAATTTATTATCTGGAGCAGCGCTACCATCTAAATAAGTGTTTTTAAATTTAAGGTCTCCCAATGTTTGTTTTGTTTTGTAGGAAGCACCTAGTTTAAATCCTTTTCCGGAATCATAGAATAGACCAATTTGTCCACCAATACCGGTAGTTGTTGCCGCATCAGACTCCGGATATCCTAGCGTTTGGCTAGGAGCCGTAGTGGGATTCGGAGCAATTTCTAAAGAAGCATAATTAAAATTAGGTGTAAATCCAATAGAAAATTTATCCGAAATTTCATAGGCCAAACTAAATCCAACTTGCATAAGCATATAATTTGATTTGATATGACCAAAACCATTCATCATTTGAGGATAAGTAATGGGGTTTGAATTAGTCGGATCCCAATTTGGGTTAGGATTTCCAGAACCATCTACCGGAAGATTGGTTTCAGCGGCAAAATCTACGCCAAAACCACTTACTCCAAATGCGGAGAATGCATAGGTTAGTTTACTATCGGGTTTGCCCCATACCATAGCAACAGCAGGCATTGGAGAAGCCCCTTTATCATCTGTTGTCACTCCGGTTACTTCGGGAGAACCGGATCCCATCATACCGGCTGGTATGGTAGAACTGATTTCGGGTGAAGCAAAAAATAATCCTACATCGATATTAAGTATTTTGTTGTCAAAAGTAGAAATAGTAGCCGGATTCCATTGTATGGCACCACTAATATCAATAGGTTGAGCAGTAGAAGCCCCTCCCATAGAGGTATTAACACTACCTATACCTGCCATAAGATGCCCGGCTTGTGCAAAAGCAGCCGATGTAAAGAGTAAAACAATAAGTTTAATTAAATTTTTCATGTGTTTATATTTAGTTTAATAATGAAAATGTGTAACTTTAATTACACGACAAAATTACGCGCTAAAAATTCTGTAACAACTGATAATTGTCAGGTTATTAAAAAAATAGAAGCCTAAAAATAAAGTCTGTTGCAAAAGGCGGTTTGCAATCAATTTCGGTTTGTGCAAAAAATTTAACCTGTAGTAAACTTTTGTTTATGAGAGTTTAATAGTAATGCTTTTTGCTCTGGCCTGAGTTAGTATAGTTACACCAAAGTTGTTAAATTATTTAATTTGGATAATTCTTTTTTATTTGGAATCCAAAGCCACATGCCAATAACACCTAAAAAAAGAATCATTAAGGAATTATTTATTTTTTCTTTCCGGTTATATGGCATAAATCTCCATATATAGAAAACAAAAAAACCAACAAAAAATAAATGAACTCCCCCTAAGATTAAATTCACACGATATTCAAGATCAAGTGCTATTATTGTTTTCAAGTCAATCCAATTCATAGCTGTATAAAGTAGCTCAACAAGAGTCAAAGAAATTAAAAACCATTTTAATATTTTGATATTTTTCAACACTACTTTTTTTATTTGTTTCAAGATTTTGTCTACCTTTTACTTAATAAAACACCTAGCTTTTATATTGCTTTATAGCTTCTTTAATTTTGGCTATTCTGTTATCGGGATCCGGGTGGGTACTTTGGAATTCAGGTATTTTTCGGCCGCCGGCTGCCTGTTTTAGCACTTTCATTACCCCAATCATTTGTTCCGGATCATAACCGGCTTTAATCATAAATCGTACACCAAGGTTGTCGCTCTCTAATTCGTCATCACGTCCGTATTTCATATTAATCATATTCCCGATCATCGCAACGGTTTGTGCAGTTCCGGCTCCTCCGTCCGAACCGACTAAAACGCCATTAACGATACCTTGTGTAAGATTTTGTTTGGCAATACGCTCGGCAGAATGACGGCCGACAACATGGCCTATTTCATGACCTAAAACACCGGCTAATTGATCTTCGTTCGAGAGTCTTTTTAACAAACCATAGGTAATAAAAACTTGACCACCGGGTAAAGCAAATGCATTAATGGTATTCGGATCTCTTAATAAATGAAAATCAAATTGATAGGGTGTTTCCCTTGCAATGCTGTTATTGACCAGTCTTTGTCCGACATTATCCACCAAATTTTGCAATTTTTGATCCGGAAATAAACCACCGTACTGTTGGGTCATTTGGGGAACACTCTGTAGTCCCAATGCTATTTCTTGTTGTGGCTCCAGGGTTATGTGTTGTTTTCTTCCTGTCCATTCATTGGTATCGGAGTTTGACCAATATTTAATTAATGAAAAAAGTATGATTCCTGCAGCAATAATGAGTTTTACCGAGAATCCTTTTCGTCTGCGTGAGTTTTGATACGCCATAATACTATTATTTTAATTGGATAGGTAAAGATACATTTTTTTGTAAATATTTTTAAGTGCCAAGGGAGCTTAAATCATGATATAGATTGTTTCCTTATATTTACATCACTAATAACACTTATTTTGATATGAATGCCATACTAGCTAAATTACCGAGACATTTATTACAATATACGGTGCATCAAGATTATTCGAAATACACTCCCCAACAACATGCACTTTGGAGGTATGTAATGCACGTACAAACTAAGCAATTACAGCATAGAGCACATCATTCGTATTTAGAAGGTTTACGGCGTACCGGAATCGCTTTAGATGGTATACCGAGTATTGAAGAAATGAATGAAAAATTAGCCAAAATAGGCTGGGCTGCCGTTGCCGTAGATGGCTTTATTCCGCCAAATGCTTTTATGGAGTTTCAAGCCTATCAAGTACTGGTTATTGCCGCTGATATACGTACATTAGAACATATTCTGTACACTCCGGCTCCTGATATTATTCACGAAGCCGCCGGACATGCTCCTATTATTGCAAATCCGGAGTATGCAGAGTATCTACGCCGTTTTGGTGAGATAGGCAGTAAAGCAATTTCATCGGATAAAGATTTTGAACTGTATGATGCCATTCGGTATTTATCCATTTGTAAAGAGAATCCACATATGTCAAAAGTTACTATTGACAAAGCCGAAGCCGATGTTTTACGTATTCAACAAAGTATTACGGAATTATCAGAAATGGCTCAAATAAGGAATCTTCATTGGTGGACGGTAGAATATGGATTGATTGGTAATTTGGATAATCCTAAAATATATGGTGCCGGTTTGTTATCTTCATTAGGCGAAAGCGAAACGTGTTTGAATAGCGATGTAAAAAAATTACCCTATTCGATTGAAGCTGCAACCCAAAATTTTGATATAACAAAACCCCAACCCCAACTGTATGTCAGTCCGGATTTTGCCTATTTAAGTATGGTTTTAGAGGAATTTGCAAACACGATGTCGCTTAGAAAAGGGGGATTATCCGGTATTAAAAAATTGATTCTATCAAAAAATATAGGTAGTATCGAACTTTCCACAGGATTACAAATTTCAGGTATTTTTAGCCGTGTTATTGCTGATGAGGACGGGAAAGTATGGTATGTGCAAACCAAAGGACCAACGGCATTAGCCTCAAGAGATAAAGAATTAATTGCCCATGGCACGACCTATCATACCGATGGTTTTGGTAGTCCAATAGGGAAACTTAAAGGAATTAATCTTGCCATTGAAGATATGTATCCTTCTGATCTAGAGGCCTACGGAATCTATGAGGGTAAAGAGGTGGTTTTAGATTTTGCGGGTGGCATAAAAGTCGTAGGTGAGATTATTACCGGTATTAGAAATCTACAAGGAAAAATACAATTAATATCTTTTAAAAATTGTACGGTTACCTATAAAGATGAAGTATTATTTAAACCGGAATGGGGCCTTTATGATATGGCAGTGGGTAAAAGGGTGTTGTCTGCCTTTGCAGGACCTGCTGATCCTACTTCATTTTTGAATTACCCCAAAGTATCCGATAAAGAATCTATCCCGATTACCTATACTGCAAAAGAAAAACAATTGCACGAACTTTACCGTAAGCTGCGTACTATTCGAGATTCAAAAAATTATGAGATAGCAGCTTTACAATCTATTTTTAAGCTCCTAAAAGAACAATATCCAAAGGATTGGCTCTTACCACTAGAAATTTTGGAGCTTATTAACACGACCAATCATCAGGATTTTAAAGTACAACTTACGGATTATTTAGGTCAATTAAAAATGAATACAGAGTATACGAGCTTGATTACTCAAGGAATGGATACTTTTTTGTAAAACAAGCTAATGTAATATAAGTTACAATTAGACTATTTTATTATTTCTTTCTTTGTATTCTTAAAACTACAGAATAATCTAAAAATTAATATTGAGATGAGTTTTTTTGGACTTTTTGGTGGAGATGGTGATAGAATAAAAGAGTACCTAGATAAAGGTGCTGTGGTCATAGATGTTAGGACACCTATGGAGTTTGATCAGGGAAATGCACCGGGTTCGGTGTTAATACCATTAGATACTATTCCACAAAGTGTAGCTAGGATACAAGAGATGAAAGCACCTGTAATATTGGTGTGTAGATCGGGAGCTAGGGCAGGGTCTGCTAAGAGTTTTTTACAGAGTTATGGCATTGATGTCATAAACGGTGGTCCTTGGCAAGCTGTTTTACAAGAATAATAAATAAGACATTTAAAATATATATTTAGTTAGTAGTGAAAATGGGGAGTTTGTATCTTAACAAGCTTCTCATTTTCTTTTGGGATAAAATCAAACGCCTAGCAAATTATTACTAGGCGTTTTCTTATTTACCCCTTTTTAGGCTAAGTAAGATACTTAGTCTTTTTCATAAATATGCTAGGGTGATATGTATATCAGAATACAATTTTTCCTATTTTCACTAATGTTATACTATTTAATAATTTTTTTTGTTTCCATTGTTCTCCCTCTATATCTAGAATTTTTACTCTCTTTTTTCTAGAAGATATACATAACGCAATTTTCCACTAAACATGGCTTCTGTATAATTTACAAAACTCCATCCATTATTATTCATAAAGTTTAATGCTGCTATCATAGAATTAAACTTAATTACTGTACCTGTTGCATCTTTAATTCCGTCTGCTTTCATGAATTTTGCTTTTTGTCCATAATCTACAAATACTTTTATTTTTACACCAAACATTGATGTATTTACTCCGATCAATTGAACATATTTAATATCCAATTCGTTAATATTTTGATCATCAACAAATACTTGTGAAAATACAAATTGTGTAGAGAATACAATTGCAAGAAATAATACTATTTTTCTCATAATAAAAATTAATTTTTAACACTCCCAAAACCCAAAGGAGCATGTTAGTATATAATACAAGTTGGGTTTTAAAGTGTTAAAATTCTAGCAATTAGAATAGTTGCACAATAAAAAGTGGTATTGTTATTATAATGGGTGATAATCCATAGAAAAATAGTGACTCATTAAGAGCTATGGCGTATGGTATAATTCTTTAATACGATTTTTCACAGATTTTGCATAGGTTTCTTTAATAGAAATTTCTTTGTTTAAAATCGACAAACGCGTTCCATTAATTCGACCATTAAATACATGAGGTTGTAAATTGACTATATTAGCATCGTTTACTCTAATAAAATAATTGGGCAAGTGATTGCAAAGATCTTTAAGAGATGACCTTAAAAAAAAGTAATCTTTGTCTTTTGTTAAAAACCACAGGTAATTAGTTTTTACCTTTTCTTCTTCTTCGTTTTCATTAATAAAAGGGTCAATACTAAAAATGGCAATATCTGTATACTTTACAGGTATTTTGGTTACTTCATTTTTACTGTATTCTTTTATTTCGCTTAGATACCCTAATAAACCTAAAACCCCATCTTTTATTATTGTATTACTATTTTTTTGTTTTTTGTGTAAAACTGTTTGAATGGTTCGTAAGACTTCATCAGTATTTAGTCTTGGTTTTGTCTTGACAATATAATGCTCGTGATTGGTATATAATCCTTTAAAAAAGGTTTCGCTATCACCATATTGGGTAACATAAATAAAAGGAATATGATATTTTTCCGAAAGCAGTTTGCCTAAATCTATTCCTGTTAGTTCTCCATCTAGATTGATGTCTAAGAGGACAAGATTGGGTTGTTTTGTTTTTATTTTAGAAATGGCTTCTATTACACTTGGTGTATAAGTATCAACCGAATAATTATTTTTCACTAAAACTCTACGTAAACGTTCGTAGAGTATGGCTTCGTCTTCTACGATTAGGATGTGTGCTTTCATATTATTTATTTAATTGGAAATTTAATAGTAAGTTGAACACCATTCGCACTTTCGAGTAAAAACGTACCTTTTAATTGTTCTGTTAAAAGTTTCATTATGCGTGTTCCAAAGGACTCGGTAGTTTCTATGTTGAAATCTTTGGGAAGCCCTATGCCATTGTCTGATAATTGTAGCTTATAATTAGTAGTGTCTTTGCTTATCTCAATAGAGACAATTCCTTTTTCGTGTTTTTTGAAAGCATATTTAAATGAATTGGTTAAAAACTCATTGATAATTAAACCCATAGGAAATGATTTGTCGGCTGGAATTTTTATTGTGTTATCAAGGTTTTGTTGTATTTTAATGTGTGGGTTATTTATGGATTGTTGTACGTTTTTTGCAATGGTATTTATGTATTTTTTTATATTAAGTTTAGTAATATCATGGTTCTGATAGAGTTGTTGATGAACCTCATTTATACTTTCTATTCTATTTTGAAGTTCATTAAGTTTTGATATAAATTTCTTGTCGCTAAACTCTTCTTTGGCCACATCAATAAAGGTGTCAATGATGCTTAAGTTATTTTTAATACGATGATGTAGCTCTTTTTGTAAGTTTTCAATAACTTCTTTTTGTTTTTTGTTCCGTTTGTAATAAAACCAAAAAACTCCTAATATTAGAAGTGAAGCTAATAAACCCACACTTAAATACCATTTTTTTTTGGTTTCTTTTTCAAGAATTAATGCTTGTTCTGCTTTTTCTGTTTTGAGTTGTATGTTATCTTTTTCTTTTTTTTCTGTTTCATATTTTTCTTGAATGTCATTTACTATTTGATTTTTTTCTTCTTTAAACTGTTTGTTAGTCTCTTTATTTAAGATTTGACTATATATAAATGCTTGTTCGAAATTTTTATTGATAGCTTCTAGTTCTGACTTTAATCTGAATAATGATATTTTAGTAAGATTAGTCATTCTATTATCTGCGGTATCTTTTAATATTGTATTAACATTTTTTAAGGAGCTTTCATAATTTTTATTTTTGTAATAACTTTTTGCTAAACCTGTTGTTGCAGCATAATAGTAGTCTTTTAAATTATGGGTTTTGGCTAAGGAAACAGCTTTATGTTTAAGCTCAATACTCTTATCTAACTCTCCTGTTGCAATATATAGGTCACTTAAATTCAAGTAGGAGTTTATTAGGAAGGGATTGTCTCCTATTTCTTTATAGATTTTAATACAATTTAGGAGTATTTTTTCTGATTCTTTAAACTTTGAGTTGTTTTCATAATAAGAGCGGCTTAATTTCAAACCAGCATCAGCCATGCCCTGTTTGAATTCTAATTTTTTTGCTAATGTATAACCTTGCTTTAAATATAAGTTTGACTTTACATATTCTTTTCTGTCTAAAAATAGAGCCCCTAAATTTATGTAAACAGGTATAATTCTTTTTTTACCTTTCCCTTTTAAATATATACCACTATCGATTGCTTTTATATAATTTTTAATAGCCTTTTCATTGTTATTGGTATAATAATTCACATTAGCTACTGCCAGATAAGCAGAAGTGTATTTGCTTTTTATATTATTCTTTAAGGCTATGTCTAAGGCTTCATTATATTTAATTTTTGCACTATCAAACTTCCTATTATAGAAATAAACGTTGCCTAAACTGGCATTATCACTATAAAGACCTTTTACATAGTTTATAGATTTACTAACTTCTAAGCTTTTGTTGAAAAATATGATTGCTGTATCATATTCTCCTTTATACATATGATAGTTTCCAATATATCTATAACCTGTGCTTAAATGCTTGAAGTTCTTGGCAAGCTTTGTATAATGTATAAGTGAATCTGCATAAGGCAAGCCTCTATTAATGTCAGAATCTATAGCTTTTTCAAGAAGCATTACTAAAAGGTTAATTTTAACAGAGTCTATCTCTGTTTGTTTTACCTTTAATTCTAAACTATCAAGTTTAGTTTTTTGACCATAATTAAATAGAGGTAAAGAAAGAAATAAAAAGAAGAGCATCTTTTTCATAAGGAAGGGTTTTGTTACAAATGTATAAAAATAGTACTAAATTTTACAAAATATTAAGCTGTTTGCATCACAAATAAAATGGGGATTATCATCGTATTTACTGTATATTTCACTAAAAAGTAGGTTGTTTATTATACTGTTAAATAATATTCAAAATCTAATATATACAATTACAATCATTTAGGCAAAAACCATTAATTAATTCTAAATTTCTTTTACCCTAACCATCCGTCACGATCCAAACTACGGTATTGAATAGCCTCCGATATATGATGTGGAAGAATAGTTAGTTCTCCTTCCAAATCGGCAATCGTTCGACTCACTTTTAGAATTCGATCATAAGCTCTAGCAGACAGATTCAGTCTTTCCATAGCACTTTTAAGCAGATTTAGCGATTCCTCAGACAACTTACAATAGGTTCTAATTTGTTTTACGCCCATTTGGGCATTATAATGTACTTTTTCATTATCCTTAAATCTATCGGTTTGAATTTTACGGGCTTTGGTAACACGTTCTCTAATTATTTTACTGGGTTCTCCACGTCTTTCTTCGGATAATTTTTCAAAAGGAACGGGTGTTACTTCAATATGAATATCTATTCGGTCCAGTAAAGGGCCGGACACTTTTCCTAAGTAACGTTGCATCTCGGCCGGAGAGGAACTCATTGGGCTATCAGGATCATTAAAATAACCACTGGGGCTTGGGTTCATACTAGCAACAAGCATAAAAGAGGAAGGATAAGTAACTGTAAATTTAGAGCGTGAAATAGTAACCTCTCTATCTTCTAGAGGTTGTCGCATTACCTCTAAAACGGTACGTTTAAATTCGGGTAGTTCATCTAAAAAAAGCACTCCATTATGAGACATAGAGATTTCTCCCGGCTGTGGATAAGAGCCACCACCAACTAGTGCTACATCGGATATGGTATGATGCGGGCTTCTAAAAGGGCGTTGACTCATTAAGCCCGAACCGGATTTTACCCGGCCTACTACCGAGTGAATTTTTGTTGTTTCTAAAGCTTCGGATAAGGTCATGGGTGGAAGTATCGAAGGCAGTCGCTTAGCTAACATTGTTTTACCACTACCCGGAGGACCTATTAAGATAATATTATGCCCGCCTGCAGCTGCAATTTCCATACAGCGTTTAATGGTTTCTTGACCTTTGACATCGGCAAAATCAAACTCCGGATTTTCAAGGCTTTCATAAAACTCTTTACGGGTGTCAATATGGGTTGCCTCTAGGGGTATTTCTTTATCAAAAAAATCTATAATTTGACTGATATGATCAATCCCATACACTTCTAAATCATTTACAATAGCTGCCTCTTTGGCATTTTGTACCGGTAATATAAACCCCTTAAATCCTTCTTCGCGAGCTTTAATAGCTATGGGTAGTGCCCCTTTAATGGGTTGTAAACTACCGTCTAAAGAGAGTTCGCCCATAATGATATAATCTCCCACATGTATACCGGAAATTTGTCCCGAGGCGATTAAAATGCCGATAGCTAAGGTAACATCATAAGCACTTCCTTCTTTTCTTAAATCAGCGGGCGACATATTGATGATAATCTTTTTCCCGGGTATTTTATAGCTGTTGTTTTGTAAGGCAGCAGCAATTCTATAATTGCTTTCTTTAATAGCGTTATCGGGTAATCCTACCAAATGATATCCGATACCATTATCCACATTAACCTCAACGGTAATGGTAGTTGCTTCTACACCAAAAACGGCACTTCCATAGACTTTTGTAAGCATTTTTTGTTTTTTTTGTAAAGGTAGAAAATTTCAAATTAATACAAAAAAAGTCCGCTTGTAACTACAAGCGGACTTTTTTTATAAAGAAACATAATTTTAATTTCTATAATCTTCTAAGTTTGAAGCTTCTTTTAGGGCTTCGTAAATAATTTTGTCGTCTTTCTTAAGCTTACGCTCCAGTTGTACACGATAAGGTTCATAGGAATCTAATGCAACAGGAGATGTTTTTTTGATAAGCTCTAACGCATAGACACCAACTTTTCCTTCAATTCCTCTAGCTATACTACCTTCTTTCATTCCTAATAAAGCACCAATAACCGCTTTATCTCTTCCGGGTGATGAGGAAGTAGGATTTTCGAAACTGGCATCTCCGGTTGTTTGAACGCGAACATTTTGGGTTTTAGCTATTTCTTCTAAAGTACCGGTTTCCATTTTTTTAGCTAAGAGTGCTGCTTTTTTTTGTTTGATAACCAAAGGTTTTACCCTTGAGAATGCACTTTTTACCGCTTGCAAGCCTTTGGCTTCTTTTTGGGTTACTTGTGCTACTACGTATGCTTTGTCAATATCAAAACGTTTTACATCGGCTAGTTTTGTACCATCATTAAAAGCCCAAAGTATAATTTGGCGATTATTTCCGGTTAGCCCCGGTACATTTTTATCCGCTTTTTTAAGTTTTTGAGCATTTTTGATCGAATATTTCTTTTCGTTGGCAAGTTCAATAAAATTTTTCCCTTTTGAAACAGAAGCAGCAAAAGTTTCGGCTTCTACAAAAACACGACTCTCAGTCTCGTCGGAAGGACTAATTGTCTTAGCAACGGTAGCTAATTTTAAACCATCTTCTTCTTTGGTGTCATCTATTTTAATGATATGATACCCAAAGTCAGTTTCTACCAAGCCAACATCACCTTTTTTATGAGAAAATACCCAGTCGTTAAAAGCAGGAACCATTTGTCCTTGTTTAAACCATCCTAAGTCTCCTCCTTTAGTGGATGAAGGACCATCAGAGCTTGTTTTGGCTTCTTCGGCGAAGTCAACACCATTTCTTTTTACTTTCTTTAATACGGCTTCGGCACGTGTTTTGGCTTCTTCTTTACTTCTGCTAATGGCAGGATTTGCTCTCATTGCTCCCTTATAGGCGATTAGAATATGACTCGCTTTTACTGAGGGCACTTTTTCCTTAGCAACCACCTTAGTTAGTTTAAAATA
>JANTFW010000063.1 GCA_024763245.1 Flavobacteriaceae bacterium
GCTTTTTCTTGAGCACGCTTAATAATAGAGTGTTCAAAGGGGCTTTTTAGAAGTTCCGGAACGACGGTGAGTATATCTATTCGCATAAGGCAAAATTACACTTTTTTATGAGCTTTAAGCATACGCTCATTTCCCAAAAAATCTTCTTGGATACTGATGTTAGAAAATCCATCATCAAGTACTACTTTTTTTATCGCTTTGGCATAGTTTCGGTTTATTTCAAAATAAAGCGTGCCGGATTTGTTAAGATGATTCTTGGCTAAAGCACTTATCTTTTTGTAAAAAAGTAAGGGGTTGCTGTTTTGAACAAAAAGTGCCAAATTGGGTTCGAATTGTAATACATTATCGTGCATATATTTTTTTTCTTTTTCCAAAACATAAGGAGGATTACTGACAATTATATCATAAGTGTCAGGAAGTATGTCGACGTGCAAAATATCAATTTCTAAAAACCGAATAGGTGCTTCATTAAGTTCGGCATTTTTTTTTGCAATTTGCAAAGCTTCCCGGGAGATATCAATTGCCGTAACTTCTGCATGAGTTATGTTTTTAGCTAAGCTAATAGCAATACAGCCGCTTCCAGTACCTATATCTAAAATTTTTAACGGATTCTTTGACATGTTTGATGCATCATCAATAATAGAGGATACCAATTCTTCTGTTTCAGGTCTTGGGATTAATACGTTATCATTTAATTGAAAGTTGAGATTATAAAATGAGGTTTTGCCTAGCACATACTGTACTGGCTCGTTCTTTTTTAATCTGTTTAGATCATCCAAAACGTTTTTTAGCGTTATGGATTCTATTTTGGCAGTAGAGTTAAGTGCTATTTCAACAGGGTCCATATACAATCGTTCTTCTATGATTAGTCTAAAGATCGCAGTAATCTCTTCTTTAGGATAAATGCTATCTAGTGTCAAAAAAAATAATTGTCGTAATTCTAATACGGTCATAATTATTGGGATAGGTTTAGTAACATTCTTACATCACAAGCAATATGTCCTGTATTTCCCAGAGCAGTTTCTATGGGTTTAAAACCATTTTTTTTGTAAAGTGTAATAGCAGAATTCATATGTGGAAAACTCTCTAAATAGCAGTATGAATAGTCTGTTTTTTTAGCAAAATCTAAGCATTTTAACAGTAAGGTCTTTCCGATTTTTTTCCCTCTTCCTATAGGTTTTATATACATTTTTTGTAGTTCGCATATATTGGGGTTGGCATTTTCTAACGGACTAATACCACAACCCCCAACAATTCTTCCATTTAATAAGGCTACATAATAGACCGATTTATTATTTTGATAGGCAGCAAACAGGTTTTGCAGACTCTTATCGTAAAAGGCTGTACCGGGTATAGCACAGTTATATTCTAATAAGGTATCTTGTATGATGTTTTTTATTTCCTCATTATCAGCGAGTTGTATAGTTCTGATTACAATGCTGTTTTCCATTATATATATGGTGTATATTTGTAGGGTTAAAATTCCAAAATTACCATTATTATTTTAATGGATAAGTAAGTACGTGAAATTGATCTTAGATACCTATAAAACGATTGAAAAGCCATCTCCCGAATCTTTGTACAAAGAAAAGGGGAGTAAGTTTTACGGTTATGCCTTTCCGGTTCAGTCAGAAAAAGAAATTGAGCACATTTTAAAAGAGATTAAAGAAAAGCACCATAAAGCTAGGCATTGGTGTTATGCATGGCGATTAGGAATTGAGAAGTTTAGATATAGAGCCAATGATGATGGCGAACCTAGTAACAGTGCCGGACAGCCAATATATGGTCAAATTTTATCCAAAGAGTTAACGAATATATTGATTGTTGTTGTACGCTATTTTGGTGGTGTAAAATTAGGAGTAGGAGGCTTGGTTACAGCCTATAAAACTGCGGCGCTCTGGACTTTAGATAAGGCTGAAGTAAAGACTAAAGTCATTAAAAAATACTTTTTGTTGGAGTTTGAATATAAAGATATGAATAAAGTGCAACGTATTATTAAGAAAAATAAAATACGTATTGAAAATCAAAAATTAGAAGCATCTTGTCAATATACTATAAGTCTTAGAAAAGGAGTTGTAGATCAAATAAAGAAGCATTTTGAAGAATTGCACGGTGTAAAAATCACGGAATGCTAAGGGTTACATTTATAATTTTTCTAAAATATAATTAGGACATTTTATAGGTTTCTTAGTGAGCATATCAATAAAAACAAGGGTAGTTTCTGCTGTGGTAATTAGTTCTCCTTTTTGGTTGTGAATTTCGTAGGTAAATTCGATACGAACAGATGGAATTTTTTTAATCGTTGTGGTGATGCTTAAGATTTCATCATAAAATGCAGACTTAATATATCTAATAGCTATCGAATATACCGGTAGCATAATGTTATTCTCTTCCATCTCCTTATAAGAAATACCTAGATCCCTTAGCCATTCTAGTCTTCCCATCTCTATGTATTGTGCATAATTGCCGTGATAGACAAAACCCATTTGATCTGTTTCGGCATAGCGTACTCTTGTTTTAATTGTATTTTTGTGCATAGGATATTGATAAATATCATTTTAAGACTTCGATGACAGTATAAGAAAAAAAAAATTAAAAATCAATACCTAATTCATTTTTTTATTAGGTAATTTGTTTACATCTTTGTACCAACAAAAAGGGGAGCTTTTAAATAAGGCTAAAATTCTAAACAAACACGAATAATTATCAACTAGATGCCAAAAACTGCCAAAACAGTATGGAATTCTTGTCTTTTGTTCATAAAAGATAATATTAAACCACAAGCTTATAAAACTTGGTTTGAACCCATTCTTCCTGTTAGTTTAAAAGCTGATGCTTTGACCATTCAGGTACCTAGTAAATTCTTTTATGAATGGCTCGAAGAACATTATATCAAATTGTTGCGAGTTAGTCTTGTAAAAGAGTTGGGAAAAGATGCTAAGTTGATTTATGATGTCAAGATGGAAAATACCTATAGCAGTAATAATGCACATACGGTAAAATTTCCAAGTTCTAATAGAAATCCTATTAATTCACAGGGGGTTACCATTCCTTTAGGTATTGACAAACGCGAATTACGAAATCCATTTGTAATCCCTGGTATTCAAAAAATAAAGATAGAATCACAACTTAATCCTAACTACAATTTTGAAAATTTTATCGAAGGAGATTCCAATCGTTTAGCAAGATCTGCTGGAATGGCCGTGGCTAATAAACCGGGAGGCACTTCTTTTAACCCTTTGTTGATTTATGGTGGGGTTGGTCTAGGTAAAACACATTTAGCTCATGCTATTGGTGTTGAAATAAAAGATAAGTATCCTGAAAAAACGGTTTTATATATCTCTTCCGAGAAGTTTACACAACAATATATTGAATCGGTTAAAAATAATACGAGAAACGATTTTATTCATTTTTATCAAATGATTGATGTATTGATTATTGATGATGTACAGTTTCTTGCAGGTAAATCCGGAACACAAGATGTGTTCTTTCATATATTCAATCATCTTCATCAAAATGGGAAACAAGTAGTCTTAACTTCGGATAAGGCTCCTGTAGATATGCAGGATATTGAACAGCGTCTGTTGTCACGTTTTAAGTGGGGATTGTCTGCTGAGCTTCAAGTTCCTGATTATGAGACTCGTATTTCTATTCTTCAACGAAAATTATTCCGTGATGGTGTAGATATGCCTGAAGAAGTTGTAGCATATATCGCTAAGCAAATTAAATCTAATGTACGGGAACTCGAGGGAGTTTTGGTGTCATTGATTGCGCAAGCATCATTTAACAAAAAAGAATTTTCACTGACACTGACACGTCAAATCGTCGATAAATTTGTTAAAAACACCAAACGTGAAGTCTCTATCGAGTTGATTCAGAAAGTGGTTTCTAAATACTTTGATATGGATGTTGCTACTTTACAGTCCAAAACAAGAAAGCGTCATATTGTACAAGCGCGTCAGCTGGCTATGTACTTTTCTAAACGTATGACAAAAGCTTCTTTGGCAAGTATTGGGGCTCAAATCGGGAAAAGAGATCACGCTACGGTACTTCATGCTTGTAGAACTGTCGATAATCTTTCAGAAACCGATAGGCAGTTTCGTAAATATGTTGAAGAACTGACACAAAAATTAATCTACCAATAACTTAATTAGTATGACCAGAATTTTAATGGTCTGTTTAGGGAATATTTGTCGATCTCCATTGGCAGAGGGTATTTTGCAAAGCAAAGTCAATCCAAAAGAGGTTGTTGTTGATTCTGCCGGCTTGGGAGGTTATCACGTGGGTGAATTGCCGGATAAACGCTCCATTCAGGTAGCAGAAGAACATAGCTTAAACATAGCCAATCAAAGAGCCCGACAATTTCAATTATCCGATTTTGAAGACTTTGATATTATCTATGCTATGGATCAGCAAAACAGAGATAGGCTATTAGAAATGGCGCCTACAGAAGAAGCAAAACGTAAGGTAAAAATGATTTTGGATGAAGTTTTTCCCGGAGAATCATTAGAGGTGCCCGATCCTTATTATGATGCTATGTTTGCTTTTAGGAATGTGTACAAGATGTTAGATGAGGCATGTAATTCTATCGCCCAAAAAATAGAATAATTTATTTGTATGGAAACTTTTGGTAAATTATATTTAATACCAACAACACTTGGAGATAATGAACCGCTAGAGGTATTGCCGTTATCGGTAAAAAAAATAGTAGAACAATTACAGTATTTTATTGTTGAAAATGAGAAGACCGCTCGTAGGTTTATCAAGAGAATCAGTCCTAAAAAACAACAATCATCGCTACATATTTTAGTCTTAGATAAATATACCGATGTTTTTGAGAGTAAACATTATTTAGATATATGCTTTAAAGGAATGGATGTTGGATTATTGTCTGAAGCCGGAGTGCCTGCGATTGCCGATCCGGGTGCCAGCATGGTTAATTTAGCACATCAATTACAGCTCCAAGTAGTTCCTATGGTTGGTCCTTCTTCTATATTGCTAGCTATGATGGCATCGGGAATGAACGGACAAAATTTTGCTTTTAACGGGTATTTGCCTATTGATAAGATTGAAAGAAAGAAAGCGATAAAACAATTAGAACGAAAATCAAAGGAGCTAAATCAATCGCAAATTTTTATTGAAACGCCTTACAGAAATACCAAAATATTTACAAGTCTCTTGCAAACCCTAACTCCCGGTGCTCAGCTATGTATAGCGTCAGACATTAGTTTAACCACAGAATATATAAGAACAATGTCTGTACAGGAATGGAAGAATGAGAAACCGGATTTGCATAAAAGACCTTCGATCTTTATCATACACAAATCCTAAATTTTTATAAGCTAGGATATTTCGTGGCTGTTATCCAAGAAATGTCATAACCGCTATAATTTTTTAAATACTCTTCAATATTTGTTCCGTAGGCATCTACAATTTGTCTTCCTTTCCCTTTGTTTCTAAGAAATCTCTTTACGCTACCGGCACCCGAAAGGTGTGCAGCAGCAATAATACCGGACTCTGTAATCTTAATACCATTAATAGTAGTATTAGAATAGGCTTTTATTTCATTTTGCAACAACCATTTATTATAGCTACAATTGGCTAAAAAAGCCTTTTCCTGTAATTTTGAGTTGTATAAAAAATGGTCTAAATTAAAGATCCTTAGTGTGGCTAAAGTAGATATGCCAAATTGATATTTACCAAGGTATCCCAAACTGTTGACCTTGAAGTATTTTCCCTGGGATTCTTTAAATGCTACGGCTTCCTTAAAACCGATAAACGATTTTCCGTAACCCGGAATATAATCCGCATCGTTAACAAAAAAAGGTGCTACGGTAGGTGTAGCAAAAATTTGTTTGGTAAGATTACTTCTTTCTTTCTCACTTTTAAAGCTAAATGCACTATTAATTAAAAAAATCACTGCACTTGCCAAAACTAACTTTTTCATGTCGATTCAGTTTCGTTTTCAGCGGGCAAATATATACCTATTTTTATTAATAGCAAGTTAAATGTTAAATAATAGTATTTTTTTACAAATACATTAACAAAAGCAAGTATATATTAGCAAACTATTAATAGTAACGCAAAAAAGGAGAATTTATTATTGAATTAATAATTTCTTGTATCCGGTGTTGTTTGCTGTATTTACTTGAATCCAGTAGATTCCTGGGGATAATCTACTGAGATTAATCATGGATGAAAGGATAGAGTCCTTAGAATAAATCAGTTTTCCTTGGGTGTCAAAGACCTGAATACGCTTAATAGAATCTATTCCTTTAATGGTAAAAATACCTTTGCTTGGGTTAGGGTAGATGTTAAATTCTAGGTTTTGCCAAGCTACAACCGTTAATGAGTGGTTGCCTAGACCATCAAAAGTATCTTGTGGATAACTATCCCATTCTCCGGCTAAATCGAATGTAGTGTTCGGGTTCGTTATTTCAACCTTTCGACGTAAAGTGACATCTTTTGCAAAATCAGCACTACTGTTAGGATCTCCAATTAAGTCGATTAAGACACCATCTTTAAAAAGTCCAACAGCATCGTTACCATTAAAATTTAGGGGGCTGTTACTGACTAAGTCGTCCGCGACAGAAGTAACGGCACTGACAGCAGATCCGTTAGCAATAACATACACATTTTGACTATTTAAAGTTCCGGAAAGGCTGTGTTCATCAGCCCACGTACCACCACCATTAGAAACTTTCATAATAGAGTAGGAGGATAAATCAATGCTAGATCCGGTAAAATTAGCGATTTCAAGAGCCTTATTGTTTGATGATCCTTCGACATATTCTGAAAAGAACAATTCTGTAGAGGTACCACCACCTCCAGCACTTGTAGTTGTACCTACTACTGTATTGCTAGCGGAAGATTCATTACCGGCGCCATCTTTAGCAATGACATACAAATTATATGAAGTTTCCGGATTTAAACCGGTTAATTGGTAACTGGTTGAAGTAGTTGTATTAACATATGAGGCATCTTTATAGACGTCGTAACCGTCAACCCCTACATTATCAGTTGAGGCATCCCAGCTAAGGAGTAAACTAGAACTCGTCTCATTACTAACGGCTAGATTTGTTGGTGTAGAAGGGGCTTGCGTATCCGGATTGGGGTTCCAAATAGCATTTACCCATTCGGGGTGATCTATAAAGGGATTGGCATTGCCTTGATACGCATAAGCAGCTTGATTCCGGTCTAATTCTCTTTGACTTACCGGATCGTTGGTATGCCATTCTATAATCATAGCCAAAAACCAATCGGCAAAAACCTGATCTTCGGTACCGTTAAACATGGGGTGTGACCAACTATCAACCTGAGTTTCATATCTTGTGGCAAAATAGAATAACATTCTGGCAATATCGCCCTTAAACTCATCGATAGGTTCAAAAACAGTACCTGTATAACCGGGATATGTATTACTGCCTAATTTTGAGCCGTTTAAGGAAGTCCAAGAGGGACTAGAGACTTCTCCAAAAGCATAATTGCTTCTACGGTTGTTTACATATCCATCAGTAGGTACTACAAAATGAATGTCAGAACGCATAGGATAGCCTTGATTAAAAACACTTTGAGGTACTATATGTTCTCGGTTATAACAGTCGTTTTCTGAATTATAAGTTCCACAAGTATTATTGTTGTGCGTGTAGAAATACGGGTCAGTGCCGTTAGGATTTTCGGAATACATATCTAAAACGGAACCATCATTTTCATAATAATTATCACTATCGGTACTGATGTATCCGTTGTATAATTCATCATAGCCATTATCAATATGACCGTTGCTGATAATACTGTGTAACTCACTTTTTAATGTATAACCGCTTAGTCCAATTGCCGAGTCGTAGTAATTGGCGGGTATTTGTGAGTGTACAAGTAAAGTACTTGCAAATAAAACGATAAGTAAAATTGATTTTTTCATGGGTGTACGATTAATATTTTTTTTCGAGTAATGCCATATAAAATCCATCATAACCGGATTCGGATGGGGACACTTTATTTTCGGATATAAAAGTAAATTCGGGATGATTTGCTAGGAACTTTTTTACTTGTTCTTCATTTTCTGAGGGTAAAATAGAACAAGTAGCATATACCATTTGTCCATTTACTTTAAGCATTTGTGAATAGTTATCTAATATTTCAGCTTGTGTTTTTTTAATTTTTTCTAAGAAATCAGGTTGTAATTTCCATTTAGAATCGGGGTTTCGTTTAAGTACCCCAAGACCACTACAAGGTGCATCTATTAAAAGTCTGTCTGCCGAGTTTTTTAGTTTTTTTATGGTCTTTGTGGATACAATGGTACGGGTATCAATATTATGTACACCGTTTCTTTTGGCACGTTTTTTTAGATCTTCTAGCTTGTGTTTGTAAATATCTAAAGCGATTAACTGGCCTTTGTTTTCCATAAGCGATGCTAAATGAAGGCTTTTACCGCCAGCTCCTGCACAAGCATCTACCACACGCATTCCGGGTGATACATTTAAATATCTTGCTACCAATTGAGAGGAGGCATCTTGCATTTCAAAAAAACCTTTTTTGAAGGTTTGGGTTTTAAAGATATTGGCTCGATTAGTGAGTAGTAAAGCCTCGGGATACCCTTCGATAGGTAGGGTTTCAATACCTTCTTTTTCAAATTGTTTTTGTAATTCTTTTCTTGAAATTTTAAGTGTATTGGTACGAATAACGACAGGAGCTTGTTGGTTTAGTGCCACAATTTCTTTATCCCATTGTGTACCTAATTCTTTTTCGCAAATAGAATCAATCCAATCTGGAATAGATTCACGAAGGGCTCTTTGGTCTTGAATCATATCAAATTTTCCTTTAATACGACGTACTGGAACATCCGTAAATTGATTCCAGTCCGGCAATTCATATCCTTTTAAGACGAGATGAACGGTAAAAAATTTCCAAAGATTGGGACGGCTAAAATGGTTTTTAGTTCCTGCAATTTCATTGTATAAGCGTTTCCATCGAACACTGTCGTAAATGCTTTCGGCAACAAAACGGCGATCTCTAGCTCCCCAGCGTTTGTCACTTTTTAATATTTTATGGACTACCTTATCTGCATATTCATTTTCGTTAAATATTAAATCTAACGAATTAATAACAGCAAATACTAAGTTTCTATGTAAACGTTCTTCTCTCATTAAGACAAAAAAGCTGATAGCACCAACGTACTATCAGCCTGGAACTATTAATTTATGGTATTACTTAAGTACTTCTTGTACCTTATCGGCTGCTTCTTGAAATTCTGTTGCCGGTATTACATTAAGACCTTTTGTAGCTTCTATAAGGGCTTTTGCTTCTTTAGAATTGGTGCCTTCTAATCGTAAGATAATGGGCACTTTAATAGCATCACCCATATTTTTATAGGCATCTATAACACCCTGAGCAACTCTATCACAACGTACAATTCCTCCAAAGATATTGACTAAAATAGCTTTAACATTAGGGTCTTTTAAAATAATTCTAAAACCAATTTCTACTCGTTCGGCATCGGCTGTACCACCTACATCTAAAAAGTTAGCAGGTTCCCCACCAGCTTGTTTAATTAAGTCCATAGTACTCATAGCTAGTCCGGCACCATTAACCATACAACCTACATTACCATCTAGATCTACGTAACTTAATCCGGCAGCTTTTGCTTCTACCTCAATAGGATTTTCTTCACGTACATCGCGTAAGGCTGCTAAATCTTTGTGTCTAAAAAGAGCATTATTATCAAGTACTACTTTAGAATCTACCGCTAATATTTTATCATCAGAGGTTTTTAATACAGGATTAATCTCAAAAAGAGAAGCATCAGATTTTACATAAGCAGTATATAATGCGGTCACAAATTTTACCATTTCCTTAAAGGCAACACCAGATAAACCCAAGTTAAAAGCTACTTTTCTTGCCTGAAAAGGTAACAGACCAAAAGCAGGATCAATTTCTTCGGTAAAAATTAAATGAGGTGTTTTTTCGGCTACTTCTTCAATGTTCATTCCACCTTCCGTAGAGTACATTATCATGTTTTTCCCTGTTCCACGGTTAAGGAGTACCGACATGTAATATTCATCAGGTTCATTTTCACCCGGATAATATACATCTTCTGCGATGAGTACCTGATTTACTTTTTTTCCTTCCGCAGGGGTTTGTGGGGTTTTAAGCATCATTCCAATAATAGAAGAGGCTAATTCTTCCACTTCATCTAGGCTTTTAGCTAATTTAACACCACCGCCTTTTCCACGGCCACCTGCATGAATTTGTGCTTTAACAACCCACCAACTGGTTCCGGTTTCTTTAGCTAATTTTTTTGCAACTTCAACAGCCTTTTCAGGAGTATCGGCAACATATCCTCTTTGAATTCTAACTCCAAAGCTATTTAATAATTCCTTACCTTGATATTCGTGTAAATTCATTGTAAATGATTTTAATTTTAACGTAGGCAAAGGTACTAATCACAAATGAATATTAGCGGATTCAAATCGTATTTTTTTAATTTTAACAAATTGAAAAAAAAAGGCTTATTTTTGTAACAAATACTAATTTTTTAAGTCTATTACCTTATGAGTATTTAAAGGGAACCCATAAGTATAATAATTGTATTGCAAAATTGAAATCTTTTTTGGGTTTAAATATCGAAATGAAATGAACAGATTAGTATTTTTTATATTGTTTTTTGGAGTTTTTTTTCAAGGTATTTCGCAGAACGAGAAAAAGGAGTTTAAGGCTACATTTACCGAAACTCCTCCCGTAATTAATGGTGTGTTGGATGACAAGGTTTGGCAAACGACTTCTAAAGCAACTGATTTTGTAATGTTTAGACCCGGAACGGGAACTCCTGAACCTTTGTCTAATAAAACGGAAGTTAAGGTACTTTACGATCATAATGCCATATATATTGCCGCCTATTTGTATGATGCGAACCCCGAATCCATTCCAATGCAGTTTTCTACTCGGGATAATTTTGCACAAGCCGATTTTTTTGGTGTTTCTATTAATCCGTTTAACGATGGAGTAAATGATACCGAGTTTTTTGTAGCCAGTACGGGTGTTCAAAGTGATGCAAAAGTAACTGTAAATGGTGAAGATTTTAGTTGGAATGCGGTATGGAAAAGTGCTGTAAGTGTTTCCAATTTAGGCTGGTTTGTGGAAATAAAAATACCCTATTCGGCTTTGCGTTTTTCAAATGAATCGGTACAGACTTGGGGTATTAATTTTCATAGGATGATACAAAATACGAAGGAACAATATTCTTGGAATTTTATTGATAAAACAAAGGGAAGAATAACGGAATACGACGGGGAATTGTCTGGAATTACTGAAATTAATCCACCGGTAAGGCTTAGTTTTTATCCCTACGCACAAGCTACGTATACACGATTTGATGAAAATGGAGATATAAAGGCAACCGGCGGTATGGATATAAAATACGGTATTAATGATAGCTTTACACTAGATGCCACTTTGATTCCGGATTTTGGACAAGTAGGTTTTGATGATGTTGTACTAAACCTGGGACCTTTTGAACAACAATATGATGAGAAACGAGCCTTTTTTACCGAAGGGACAGAACTTTTTACTAAAGGAAATCTTTTTTATACGCGAAGAATAGGTAATACCCCTATAGAATATTACAATGTTTATGATGAATTAAATGATGATGAAATAGTTACCGATAATCCATCCAAAGTAAAAATGTTGAATGCAGTAAAGGTCTCAGGGAGGTCTAAATCAGGTTTTGGATTGGGTGTTTTTAATGCCATTACCAAAAAAACTTCAGCGATGATAAAGAACGAAGTTACAGATGAAGAACGGGAAATTATTACGAATCCCTTTACTAATTATAATGTGTTGGTATTGGATCAGCAGTTCAATAAGAATTCTTCATTTAGTTTTGTAAATACAAATGTTTTACGAAAAGGTAATACCTATGATGCGAACGTTACTTCTGTATTACTAGACCTTAGAACAAAGAATAATAAATATGCCGTGCAATCTAATGTAAGTTTGAGTAATAAGTTTTATAAAGAGGAAACCATAACCGGTTTTAGTGGCGATATAG
>JANTFW010000064.1 GCA_024763245.1 Flavobacteriaceae bacterium
CAGTATAAATAGCCGGATTGACATTGGCAGGCAATTTACTCTTAGCAATGGAAAGTGCATTGGCTACATCAACAGCAGCTGCATTTAATCCTTTGTCATAATCAAACTCCGCTTTAACTATTGAAAAGTTTGCGACATTTATCGAGCTGATATCGGTTACCAAACCCAACCTTGAAATCTCTTGTTCAATAGGTTTAGAAACCGTATTGGCAGCTACTTGTGCCGTAGCACCGGGCACATTGGTCAAGACAATTACCTGAGGCGGATTGGCATCCGGAAATAAATTTTTAGGTAGGGTTATCAAGGCAATTATACCGATGATAAAGAAGCCTACAATCAGCGAATAAAGCTGATAAGGACGTTTATAGAAATATTCAAACATAATCGGCTATTTTTTTATTTTTAATGTAGCACCTCCCAATAATTTTAACAAAATATCTTGTTTGGCAACCACTAATTCTTTTCCCTCTAAAGCAGCATCTGTAACCATAATACCCTCTTGTCCACTTTGAAAATGGCGAATTTCTTGAGCTGTAGCACTGTCATTATTTACAACAAGCACGTAGGATTTTCCATTTCTGTTTAAAACAGCGTCGTAAGGAAGCAAAAAGCCTTTATCATTTGATACTTCTACATCTACTTCTAGCCGATCACCTGAGGTTAATGATTTATCGTCTGTAAAGACTTTGTACTCGGCTAATCCGTGAAAAGTACTATTTAAGGCAGTGGCATCATATCGCTTATTATTTAAATAGACCGCACTTACAGGTAAGTCAGTTGGTACACGAACCAACAAGTAAAAACCATTAGCTGCCTTAAGATTCGCAATAGGATGACCCGGCATTGCCATCGCACCTTTATTAGCCATTGTTTTAGAAATTATCCCACTTACCGGAGCCACTATATTGGTATAACTAAAAGTGCTGTTTACCGTGTTTAAATTGGCTGACAGTGCATCCTTTTTAGCAGCCAATTCTGCCATTTTACTTTCTTCTTTTTGTGATTGTTCTATAGAAGCTCCTCCAACAGCAAGCAATTCCAAAGTACGCTGATGTGAGGCTTTTACATTAGCTAAGGCTGTATTTACAGCTTCTATTTGGGCCCGAATACTACTCTTGTTTCCAACTACAGCCGTATTGTCGAGCCTGACAATAACATCACCTTTATGCACTTTACTACCACTAGGCTTAATATACTCGATCCGTGCAGGAATTTTTGAAGCAATATTTACATCTTTATCATTTTGTGCCATTGCAAGATAGGGCAAAGTAAGTGGCGTTTTAGATGTTGTAGCTTTCAATGTGTTAACCACAACCGGATAAACTTTTGCAGTTGGGGCTGCTAAATCGCTTTTTTTAGCACTTTTAACTAAAAAAATACCCATAATAACAAGGACTATTGCTATTAACGTTCCGATAATTGTTTTTTTATTCATTTTACTATTATTTTACAAGGTTATCAATAGGTGTTCCGTACAATACTGCCAATTGCATTAGGCTTTGCCATTCTTCGGCTTGCGATTGAAATAATTTTGATTTTTCTAGGACCAAATCATCTTCATATTTTAGGTAATCTTCGATAGTCATTCGTGAAGATTGATAAGCCACTTTGGCAACTTTCAGTAGTTCTTCTTTATCTTTTATACTTTGTTTGTAAAGGTTTATTTTATTTTTTATTAATTCTAAGTTTGACTCTAATTGCTGTGCTTGGGCCGTTAATTCCAGTATTTTTTTATCCAGTTCGTTCTCCAATTTTTTTACTGATAATTTACTTTTGGTAATAGCCACATATTGACTTTTATTAAAAACGGGGATTTTTAGAACCAAACCGATATCACCAAAATACTCATGGATATCTGCATTGTTATTATAGGCTTTAGCAGTACTATAATTCACTTGTCCATGCAAGAGTAAAACCGGTAGTAACTTTTCCTTCTCAGAACGAACAGCCAGTTTTTCTCCTTCAATTTTTTTACGCAAAGGAGATAATATATCAAAATCTCCTTTTTTATAAAGACCTAATTGTTGCATGGGTAAAGCGTGTTTTAGATTGATTCCCGTTAGTGCGGCAATGGCGCTATATCCTTCTACTTGTTTTTGCCTGAGTTTATTTTGCAAAATTTTTATCGTATTGATACCATTATCAATTTTTAACAAGGCTACTCTAGGCGCTCTATCATTTTTTACTTTTAAATGGATAATTTCTTTCGTTTTCAGTAAGGATTCTCGTTTTTGAGCTAAAGCTTTAAGTAAGGCTTCACTATATTGTAGATTGGCATTAATACTAACCAGCATCGCCTTGTTTTTTTGAAGATCAACAAACATTTTCTCTTCTGCTGCCGCTTTCATTTTTTTTGCCTTTGCTGCTAATGTATAGATTGCTTTCATAAAAACAGGCATAGAAACAGAAGCACCACCCCGCAGTATTTGATCACTAAAAGGTTGAGGGACCTCTTGATGTTGAACCATCCCTAATAAATTGTTTGGGGCAACGGGCAACAAAGCATAGGGTGACGTATAATAGTCATACATGCCAAATAATCCAATTTTTGGAAAAAGCTGGCTGGTTGCCATCTTATGGCCCAAGTTGGCTCTTTCTACATCTAATTGATCATTTCTTGTGGTCGGGCTATTTTCAAGCTTTGAAAAAAGATCTTGAATAGTAATTGTCTTTTCTTGTGCAAATAACAGCACCGGAAAGAACAAAAATAGCAGTACATTTTTAAATTTCATTGTATCTTTATTTAATAAAAATATTATGTTAGTGAGTATTCACTTACAAAGGTACAACTTTTTTTAATTCTGACACAATTTTTTTTATAAATTTATAAATGAAGGGTATTTTAAAATAGGTTTGCTTTAGATAACTTACTTTATCTCAACTAATTAAAGTGTGTAAATATTTTTTTAGCACGAGACTTTCCAACAATCTTAATCAAGTTTTCTAAAGAAGCCTCTCCTACCCTTTTGGCCGATTTAAAATGTTTTAGTAAGCTGACAACTGTTTTTTCTCCAATACCTTCTATTTGTTCTAATTCCGTTTGAATCGCCGATTTACTTCTTTTTTGTCGATGAAAAGTAATTCCAAAACGGTGTGCCTCATTACGTAATTGTTGGATAATTTTTAGGGTTTCCGAGCTTTTATCTAAATATAAAGGTATAGGATCATCGGGATAATAAATCTCTTCTAATCGTTTCGCAATTCCAACTATGGCAATTTTTTTTCGTAAACCCAGCACCTCTAAACTTTTCAGTGCCGAACTCAATTGCCCCTTTCCACCATCAATCACGATAAGTTGTGGTAAATCTTGGTCTTCGTCAACTAGACGCTTGTAGCGACGATATACCACTTCTTCCATCGAAGCAAAATCATCAGGACCTTTTACCGTTTTTATATTGAATTTTCGATAATCTCGTTTACTAGGTTTTCCGTTTTTAAATACTACACAAGCCGCTACAGGATTTGTACCTTGTATGTTAGAATTGTCAAAACACTCTATATGAATAGGTGGAAAAGGCAAACGTAAATCCTTTTGCATCTGCACCATTATACGCTTGGTATGACGCTCAGGATCCACAATCTTTTGTTGTTTAAAACGCTCTTGCCTAAAATATTTCGCATTGCGTAAAGACAGATCAACAATATGCTTTTTATCGCCAATTTTTGGAATGGTAACCTTAAGCACCTCACCTACTTCTACTTCAAAAGGCACATAGATTTCTTTTGATTGCGAGTTATAACGTTGACGTATCTCTACAATACTCAACTCTAAAATCTCTTTATCCGTCTCTTGCAGTTTCTTTTTTATCTCTGTAGTATGTGACTGAATAATCGCCCCATTCATTATTTTAAAAAAATTGACATAGGCATAGCTTTCATCCGAAAAAACACTAAATACATCTACATTTGAAATACTCGGATTAACAACCGTAGATTTTGCCTGATAATTGGACAAGAGTTCTATTTTTTCTTTGATTTTTTGCGCTTCTTCAAACTCCATTTTTGCTGCAAACTCTTGCATTAAATATTCAAATTGTTGCAAGGCTGTTTTAAAGTTTCCTTTGATGATATGTCGTATCTCGTCAATATCTCTTTGATAATCAGCTGCTTCTTGTAAACCTTCGCAAGCTCCTTTGCAAGTTCCTATATGAAAATCTAAACAAATTTTATATTTTTTACTAGTAATATTTTCTTCACTTAAATTGTGTTTGCAAGTGCGTAACGGATAAACCTCTTTTATCAAACCTAACAAAGCTCTAGCTGTTCGAACCGACGTATAAGGTCCGAAATATTCGGAACCATCTTTTATGACATTACGTGTTAAAAATATTCTGGGAAAGCGTTCTTTTTTTATACAAATCCACGGATAGGTTTTATCATCCTTAAGCATGATATTGTATCGTGGTTGTAATTTTTTTATCAAACTATTTTCAAGCAATAAAGCATCCATCTCGGTATTAACCACAATATGTTCAATACGAACTATCTTGCTAACTAGTACTCTGGTTTTGCCATTTTCTTGTGTTTTATTAAAATAGGAGGCTACTCTTTTTTTTAAATCTTTGGCTTTTCCTACGTACAATATTTTATCTTCTTTATCAAAATATTGGTATACACCGGGTTGGTGTGGTAGGGATTGTATTTGTGATTTTAGTCGATTTATTTTCATACGATACATACAAAATACGTTAATTTAGTTGTAAAATAGCCTAATTATTGGAAAATATTATACATTTTCGAAGTGGATAATGAAAAAAAAACTAATTTTGCCCCCTGTTAAAAAAGACGACCAATGAATATCTCAAAACAAGACATCGACAAGTTAAATGCAGTCATTACTGTAGATATTGACAAAAAAGATTACCAACCCAAAGTTGAAAAAATCCTTAAGGATTACCGTAAAACAGCCTCAGTTCCCGGTTTTAGAAAAGGACAAGTCCCTATGGGTATGATTAAAAAGCAGTATGAAAAGTCCATTATTATTGATGAAGTAAATAAACTGCTTCAAGATGCCTTAAATAATTTCCTGATTGAAGAAAAGTTAGACATTTTAGGAAACCCCATTCCTAAACCGGATGAAAATTTCTCTTGGGATAAAGACACTTTTGTTTTTGATTTTGAGTTAGGTATGGCACCGAAATTTGAAATAGATTACGACACCAAGAAAAAAGTTACCCTGTATAAGATTATTGCTGATGATGCTTTTATCGATGACGAAGTAAGCAATATTCGTAAACAGTATGGTAAACTTATTACCCAAGCTGAGGTAGTTGACGGGGCGCGTATTGTTGGGATTTTTTCGTTCGAATATAAAGGAGAACAACAAGAAAAGAATGCTACCATTGAGTTATCTCAAATAAAAGGGAAAACCAATCTTAAGAAGTTTTTAGGTAAAAAAGTAGGTGATGTGCTTTCTTTAAAAACAAAAGGACTTTTTAATGAGGATCACGACTTGATGCACGCTTTAGGTTTAGACCACGATGATGCACATGGTTTTGATACAGCGGTTACTTTTACCATTTCTGAAATTACTACTACTGAACCGGCCGAACTCAATCAAGAACTCTTTGATAAGCTATTTGGAAAAGATAAAATAAAAACCGAAGAGGAATTACGTACCGAAATTAAGAAGAGTGCTGAAAATCAGTTTCAGAATCAAGCTGACCAACAATTTTTAAATGCAGCAACCGATTATTTAATAGAAAGTACCTCTTTTGATTTACCGGCAGATTTCCTAAAAAAATGGTTACAAATTGGTGGTGAAAAACAACTTTCTGAAGAAGAAGCTGCTGCGGAATATGAACGGTCAGAAAAGGGATTACGCTACCAATTAATAGAGGGGCAAATCGCTAAGGAAAATGACTTAAAAGTCAGTTATGAAGACCTTAAAAACTATGCTATTACTCTTATCGGACAACAAATGGCTCAATATGGTCAACCCATACCTGAGGAAAAAGAACTCCATGAAATTGCCGATCGAATACTTGCAAACCAAGAAGAAACAAAACGTATGCAAGAGCAACTAATGAGTCAGAAATTATTAGATTTTTATAAAGAAAAGTTAAGTTATAAAACCAAAGAGCTTACCTATAAAGATTTTGTAGCAGAGGTGTATAAATAAACACCTATCCGTTCAACAACGAATAAAGCCCTTGCAAATAATTGCAAGGGCTTTGTTATTATTATAATATAAAAAATTCCGACTAGCCGTTCATCGACATCAAAAATTCTTCATTAGATTGTGTAAATTTTATTTTATCATTGATAAATTGCATAGCCTCTACAGGATTCATATCGGCAAGATATTTTCGCAATATCCACATACGTTGTACGGTTTGAGGATCCATTAATAAATCATCTCGACGTGTACTGGATTTAATTAAATCAATAGCAGGATAAATACGACGATTTGAAATATTTCGATCCAATTGTAATTCCATATTACCGGTACCTTTAAACTCTTCAAAAATAACTTCGTCCATCTTAGAGCCTGTTTCTGTCAATGCTGTAGCGACTATGGTTAATGACCCACCGCCTTCAATATTACGTGCTGCCCCAAAGAAACGTTTGGGTTTGTGTAATGCATTGGCATCAATACCTCCTGATAAGATTTTACCGGATGCCGGAGCTACTGTATTATAAGCTCTGGCCAAACGTGTAATAGAATCCAACAAAATAACCACGTCATGGCCACTTTCAACTAAACGTTTTGCCTTTTCTAATACAATATTTGCAACTCTTACGTGTTTGTCTGCCGGTTCGTCAAAAGTAGAAGCAACTACTTCAGCACGAACACTTCGTTGCATATCGGTAACCTCTTCGGGACGTTCATCAATTAATAATATGATTTGATATACTTCCGGATGGTTTGCCGCAATAGAATTTGCAATATCTTTAAGTAAGATGGTTTTCCCTGTTTTAGGTTGTGCCACAATCATAGCTCTTTGGCCTTTACCAATAGGAGCAAACATATCGACAATTCTACTGGAAATACTAGGATTTCCCTTTGCTAATTGAAATTTTTCATCTGGAAACAAAGGTGTTAAATGCTGAAATGCTACTCGATCTCTGACCACATTAGGACTTAACCCGTTAATTTTAGATACTCTAATTAAAGGAAAATATTTCTCTCCCGATTTTGGAGGTCTTACAATTCCTTTGACTGTATCTCCGGTTTTAAGTCCAAATAATTTTACCTGAGATTGTGAAACATAGATATCATCAGGTGAGGATAAGTAATTGTAATCCGAAGAACGTAAAAAACCATAGCCATCAGGCATCATCTCTAATACTCCTTCGCTTTCTATAATCCCATCAAACTCATACTCCACTTCTTTTTGTTTGTGGTGTTTATGTTGTTGATTCCCATTTTTCCCATTAGCATTTTGATTTGACCTATTTTGATTTGAGTTCTTCTGATGCTGATTATTTTGTTTGCTTTGATTCTTCTGCTGTGGATTCTTTTTATTTTGATAGGATTGTTGTGAATCCTCTTGTTTGTTTTTTGAATCACTCGTTGTATCAACAGACTTTTCTTTATTCGTTGGCTCCCGCTTATCTTCTTTAGCTCCTTTATCTTCATTGGATTTAGGTGCTGTATTTTTTACAACGCGTCTTCTTTTTCTTGAGGTATTCTTGTCTGATTCCTCCTTAACCGGAGAGATCTCTTCTTTCTTTTCGACTTTACTAACCGGTCGTCTCTTGGGTCTTTTGAGAGATTCCTCCTCCTCATGCTTTGGATTAGCCGCTTGAAAATCTAATATTTTATATACGAGATCTAATTTTTTTAACTGACTGTGTTTCGGAATCTTCATGGCTTTTGCCAAATCTTTTAACTCCGCCAGGCTCTTAGCCTTGAGTTCTGAAATTTCTAACATAAATGTTTGCGTAAATTAATAATGTGTGACAAAAAGTTTTGTCTATTTTTTAGAATTTTTAATCTGTTTTGATTGTTGAATAAGACACTATTACTGGGTAGTTCGTGATAGCGTATTACAAAGGTACAAAAACTTTTTTACAAACAGGACTTTTATAATCTTAATTATGCCTTTTTCGAATGTTACGTACAAGGAGTCTCCTGTTTTAATAGTTACAAAATAACGCATTCTTCCATTCTTTATATTTTTTAAGTATTACATTGTAAATGAGTGTGTTAAAATATCACATCATATATTGGCAGTTAAATTCTGCATAATGCGTATTTTTGGTTACTTTTATCCCAATATAGAATTACCAATTTTTAATTGACACAAAGAACAAAATGTCTTGAATATATCCTTATATATAGCAAAACGATATTTAATTTCAAAAAGCACAAACAATGCTATTAATATTATTACCCTCATTGCTGCTTTGGGTATTATTGTTGCTACGGCAGTATTATTTGTCGTGCTATCAGGTTTTTCCGGTTTAAAAGAGTTTAGTCTATCTTTTTATAAAATTGCTGATCCCGATATAAAAATAACAGCAAATTATGGAAAAACATTCTTTTATTCCGATACCCTATCCAGTACTTTAAAACAGCAAAAAGGGATCCAATCATTTAGTAAGGTTTTAGAAGAAAGAGCTTTTTTTAAATACCGAAACAAAGAACATATTGCGTATGTTAAGGGTGTAGATGCCCATTATTTACAAGTTGTACATTTAGATTCAACCCTTATATCAGGCAAATGGTTGACTCCGGATTTTCCTTTAGGCGTTGTATTAGGGAACGGCGTTGCTAATAAATTATCCTTGGGTGTTGATTATTTATCACCACTAACCATTTATGTTCCAAAACCCGGTATAACCTACAGTACGAATCCGTCTAATCTGATAAATAGTATTGACACACGTAGCATTGGCGTTTTTTCGGTCATTGATGAAGTAGATGATAAATATGTTTTTGCTAACTTGCCCATTGTTCAGGAATTATTGCATTATTCTAAGCATCAGATTAGTGCTATTTCCATTGCACTTAACCCAGATATTGATGCCGCTGAGTTTGCCAAAGATTTACAGCATGATTTAGGCAAAATGTACAAAGTACAAACCCGCGCACAACAAAATGCTGTTTTTTATAAAATGTTAAACACCGAAAATTTGGTGCTCTATTTTATATTTACCTTGGTATTAATTATTGCTTTATTTAATATTATCGGTGCCCTAATTATGATGATTCTAGATAAAAAGAGTAACTTAAAAACATTATTTAATCTAGGTGTTCAAATGGAAGCACTCAAAAAAATATTTGTATTCCAAGGCTTTTTACTCATCCTCTTTGGCTTAGTAACAGGTCTAATTGTTGGAGTTATTCTTATTATCATACAAGATTCATATCATCCCTTTATGATTAATGAGTTATTGCCATACCCTGTATTGTTTCGTACCCAAAACCTTGTAATTGTAATAGTTACCATGGTAGTCCTTGGCTATTTTGCAGCTAAAATTGCTAGTAGTCGTATTACTAGAAAACTCTTAGAATAAATAAACTCGGGATATATTTAGGGAATCTTAAAATTGTGTAGGTTATTTGGCAATCGGGTCAAATACGGCCAAAACCTCTTCAAAAACAGCAAAAACATCTTCTTTGGTCGGTGCGGTTTGCATTTTTAAACGATAGGGTTTAAAATTGGGAATCCCCTTAAAATAATTCGCATAATGACGTCTTGTTTCGAGCATTCCTACCACTTCTCCATTCCACTGGGTTGCCATTTCTAAATGCCTTCTAGCTACGTCAACACGTTCTGAAATAGTAGGCAATGGCAACTGTTTACCGGTCTCTAAATAATGTTTAACCTGAGCAAAAAACCAAGGGTTTCCAATACTTGCTCTGCCTATCATAGCACCATCCAAACCATATTGATCCCGTATTTGCAATGCTTTTTCAGGAGTATTTATATCGCCATTTGCAAAAATAGGGATGTGCATTCTGGGATTATTCTTTACATTGGCAATGGGTTCCCAACTGGCATTTCCTTTGTACATTTGAGATCGAGTACGCCCGTGAATAGCCAATGCAGCAATACCTACATCCTGTAGTGATTCGGCTATTCGTTCGATTTCTATCGATTGATGATCCCAACCTAATCGTGTTTTTACCGTTACTGGCAAGGAGGTATTATCGACCATTGTTTTGGCAATGGCTACCATTCTTGGAATATCTTTCAATAAACCCGCTCCGGCACCTTTATTAACCACTTTCTTTACAGGACACCCAAAATTTATATCAATAAAATCAGGTTTGGATTCCGAAACAATTTCGACTGTTCGCAGCATCGAATCAATATCATGTCCAAAAACTTGAATACCTACAGGACGTTCACTTTCATAGATATCTAATTTTTTGACACTTTTAGCGGCATTTCTGATTAAACCTTCAGAAGATATAAACTCGGTATATACTACATCGGCCCCATAAGCTTTACATAATTTTCGAAACGGTGGATCACTAACATCCTCCATAGGTGCCAATAATAGTGGAAAATCTCCAAGTTCGATATTTTTTATTTTAACCATAAATCGATTGCGAAATTAAATAAATATATTAAATTCGTGCTTATTCGACACAAAACAACTAAAAATCTTTTTATGACTTCTACCGTTCATATTTATACCGATGGAGCCTGTAGTGGAAACCCGGGACCGGGAGGCTACGGTATAGTTATGGAATGGGTTGGAAAACCCTACAAAAAAGAGCTTTCAGAGGGTTTTTTACGTACTACAAACAACCGGATGGAGTTATTAGCTGTTATTGTTGCTCTGGAACAACTAAAACAAAAGCATCTGGATGTAACTATTTTTTCAGACTCAAAATATGTTACCGAAGCCGTTAATAAAGATTGGATTACCGCCTGGAAAAGAAGGCGTTTCTCCAATGTCAAAAATATTGATCTTTGGAAACGTTTTATTACCTTATATGAACAATACAAACCTAAAATGGTTTGGATTAAAGGACACAACAACCATCCACAAAACGAGCGTTGTGACCAATTAGCCGTTCAGGCGTCTCAAAAAGAAAAACGTCTGATAGATACCGGTTTTGAAAGCCAAAAAGACACTTTATTTTAAGTCTTCCATTTTTTGGATTAAGGCTTGTAAGACTTCTGGAGGGTTACCATAATCAAAAGTAGGAGTACGGTACTCTTTCCCGTTAATTATTATCTTAAAAACAGCTCCCGGAGCACCATCATATTGATGGGCTTTACTGGGAGGCTCTAGAGTTTCAATTTGTTTTATATCTACCAAATCCACTAATTCCAATAGGGAATTTAAATCCTCAGTCGATAGCGTTTTTTGGGTCTCTTTAGGTGAAGGTCTTTTAATATCGTAGGTTAATATACCATCTTTGATTTGTAGTACACTTCCAAATCCACGAGATGTAGCACTATAAACCATTGTGATGTTGTCTTTCTGGGTTCTTGTTTTGGAAATAATATCTATTAAACTATAGGTAAATATTGGGTTTTCTGGAGTGGAGCTTGCAATTTTCTTTACTTTAATTTTAATTTGGTAAGCATAGCCTTCTTCGTAGCTAAAACCTTTTATGCTGTCACCAAATTTTTGCCATTCATCAGATTCGTTCTCTTTGATCAACATACAGTTTTGGAGTGTCGAATCAGCACAGGAAACTTGATGATCGGCAACAAAAATTATTTTTTCTTCTTCGCAAGAAGAAAAAAGACTAGTTAAAACAAGTAGTAATACTATCCTTTTCATAATTCGTACTATTAATGTTTATTTAGATGTATAAAAATACAAAAAAGGTGCCATTAATGACACCTTTTTAATTATTTATACGGTATTACCCGAATTATACTAGATAATTCTATTCGGTTTTACCATTATTATTGTACAAAGGATTCTCTTGCTCCTCCTGCAGCAAATAATGCACGCATTCTTGTATTTTGTCCATCGGTAAACAT
>JANTFW010000065.1 GCA_024763245.1 Flavobacteriaceae bacterium
TTTATGATTACTTCAGGAGAGCAACAAATTCTTTTCTATGGCAATCAACAAGGTAAAGAGTATCGAAATTACAATATAGATTTAGATCGTGTCGATTTGGCCAAAGTAACACCTGATGTTGAAAATTTTGATCTTAAAGGGCTTATAAACGGTGGAATTTGGATAGAAAAGAGAAACAATATGTTGATTCCCACTGCCGATATTCAATTATTAGATTTTTATATCAACGATGAACTTCAGGGCGATTTGATTGGGGAAATAAAAGGAACCGAATCCAATAAGGAATACCAAATTGATCTTTCCCTTGAAAAAGATGCAGTCAACAACCTATTAGCCAAAGGACAAATCGATTTAAAACCCAAAAAACCCACCATAGATCTTGCCATTACTTTTGACACCTATCAAATTGCTATGCTTAATGCACTGGGAAAAGGAGTTATGGAAAATATTAGGGGTGATATTTCCGGTAATGCAAAGTTAGAAGGAAGTATTGAAAATCCTAATTTTTCAGGATTGCTTTACCTTGATAATGCCGGGATGTATTTTCCTTTCATCAATATTGATTATGCCCTTCAAGACCACACCAAAATTGATTTAGACAATCAATCATTTATCATTAATGAAGCTACGGTTTATGATACCTTATTTGAAACATCAGGAAAATTATCGGGAAGCATTTCACATAAATACTTTAAAAAATGGTTTTTAGATTTAGAAGTAAGTACCCCAAATCTTTTGGCAATTAATACCCCCGAAGAAGAGGATTCACTTTTTTACGGAACCGGTTATTTAAACGGTATTGCCACTTTTATTGGCAGTACCGATAATGTCAATATTAGCATTAATGGTGCCTCTAACCCCGGAACAGAAATTATTATTCCAATGAGTGATGTGGAAACCATAGAAAGCTCAAAACTAATCCAATTCAAATTACCCCCTTCTACAGAAAATAAGGCCATTACAAATCTTGAAAAGCAGTTAATAGAACGCTTTAAAGGAGTTACCATGGATTTTAATTTGGGTATCACCAAGGATGCAATCATAGAAATTGTTATTGACAAAAGTACCGGAAGTTCTCTAAAAGGAAATGGAACCGGTACCATACAAATGGAAATTGACACTAAAGGAACTTTTAATATGTATGGTGATTTTATCGTTGACAAAGGAATTTATAATTTTAAATATGGAGGCATTATCAATAAACCCTTTGATGTAAAAAGCGGAGGTACCATATCATTTAATGGCGACCCCTACAAAGCTAACCTTGATATTGATGCGATCTATACAGTTAAAGCTAACCCTAAAGTTATTTTACCGGAATATGAATCTAACCGGAATATTCCGGTGCAATTAAAGACAAAAATTACCGGCGAGCTCTTTGATTCTAAGCAAGAATTTGATATTAGTATTCCCAATGCTTCTTTAGATATGACCTCTGAATTGGATTTTATCTTAAATGATCAGGATACCGGAAATATGATGCGACAATTTGTATCGCTACTAGCCATTGGTAATTTTTTCAACGAAAGTAATCTTAACTATACATCTGCCCTAGGAAATGAAGGAATTTCTAGTGCTGCTATGGCAATTTCCAATGCCTTATTGGATATATTCTCTGATCCCAGCGACAAGATTCAGTTTGGATTTGACTATGTGCAAGGAAACAATAATGGTAATGGTAATACGATATTAGATACTGAAAATCAATTAGGTGTATCTGTGGCCACCCGTTTGGGTAAGAATGAAAAGATTTTGATTAATGGCGAAGTAAATGTTCCTACCGGAAGCCAATCTAATGCCAATATTGCCGGAAATGTATCTATTGAATTGCCACTCAACAAAAAAGAAACGGTCCGAATGAAAGTCTTTAACCGGCAAAACGAGATACAATACACCGATGAAGAAGAGGGATATACACAAGGGATGGGTATCTCTTGGCAAGTAAACTTTGACAATGGTAGCGAATTACTGGAAAAAATGGGATTAAAAAAAGAAGTAAAAAAAGAGAAACCCAAGCAACAAAAAGACAGTATCCCCAAGCAAAATTTAATCCAGTTTAACTAATTAATTTTTTGACAAGAAAACCTTATAACATTATAGAACTACTCATTATGCGTTATACAACATCTGTTATTGCTTTGCTTTTTTACTCCTTAACTTGGTCCCAAACCGATTTTAGTGATTCTTGGCAAGATTTCTATTCATACAATAACGTAAAAGCATTTAGCATTACAGATACACAACTAATAGCAGCAACCGATAATGCTGTTTTTGTACATAATCAAAATACCGGAGAACTAGAAAAAATATCGTCTGTTAACGGTTTGTCCGGCGAAAATACCAGCACGGTCTATTTTGATGAAAATACAGGACGAATAGTTATAGGTTACGAAAACGGACTACTTGAAATAATAGATGAAGATGGCAGTATTACCAACAAACCCGATATTTTAAATTTCAGCATTTTGGGATCTAAGCGCATTAACCATATTTCGGGAAATGGAAATACCCTTCTCTTATCCACTCCCTTTGGTATTGTCGCTTTTGATATTGAAACCCTTGAATTTAAAGATACGTATTTTATTGGTGATGCCTCTAGTGAAGTGGTGGTAAACGAAACGGCTGTTTTTAATAATACCATTTACGCTGTTACCGAAAACGGAATGTATAGTGCTTCTGTAAACGAACCTTATCTTATTGATTTTAACAATTGGACACATTATTTATCCGGAAACTATTCCAATATCGAAGTCTTTAATAATCAAATTTATATCAGCAAGAATAAAGATTTGTTTCGTTTAGAAAATAATGCTACAACCACCTTTATCCATACACAAACCCAAGATATCCTTGATTTGCGTGCTAATGATAATCTGTTGAGCATCAGTACTTCGCAGCATATACGTGTTTACAATCAAAATTTTACAGAAACACAGCACGTGTCTAATACTACCCAAACCGACTACCCTTTTACTGCCCATACTGCTACTACTTTTTTAGGAAATCTATATATAGCTACTTCTGAGTACGGTATTCTAAAAACCTCACTTTCAAATACTAGTGTCTTTGAAGAAATACACCCTGAAGGTCCCATCTCTAATCAAGCTTTTTCGATTAGTGCTGCTAAAGAACAATTATGGGTTGTTTATGGCGGTTACGATCCCGCTTATACGCCTTTGAGTATCCACAAAGGTGCTAGCCATTATAATGGCGAACATTGGGTGGAAATTCCCTATGCAAATGATGCCATTACCGAAGTGAATCTTGTCGATGTAAACATAGATCCTAATGAAGAAAACAAAGTCTATATCAGTTCATGGGGAGAGGGAATGCTAATTGTAGAAGATGATGAAGTAAGCACACATTGGAATCATCAAAATAGTGGATTAGAATCACTGGTTTTACCCAATAGCCCCAATTATGTTAGTGTTAGAATAGCCAGTAGCACCTTTGATGACGAGGGCAATCTTTGGGTCGCGAATGCTTGGATAGCTAACCGGCTAAAAAAATATAATGGCAGTACATGGACCAGCTACGATTTAAGCCCTATTATCACTAATAACGTAGCCTTAGGGCTTAATGAAATTATTATTGATAAATCCGGGAATAAATGGATAGGAACAAGAAGAAATGGTGCGTTGGTGGTAAGTAAAAACGGTACTCAAATGTTGGCAGTTACTTCGGAACCCTCAAAAGGTAACATTCCCGATCCCAACGTTCGGGCACTTGCCGTAGATAAAAATAATAAAGTGTGGATTGGAACGAGAGCCGGCTTAGTCGTTTTTAACAGTTCTTCTACAATTTTTAACAACGATGTGTACACCGCAGATCCAGTAGTTATTGACTACGGACAAGACGATAATTTTGGAGAAGCCTTGTTGGGGAATCAAAATATTAACAGTATCTGTGTAGACGGGGCAGACAACAAATGGTTTGGAACAGATACCGGAGGAGTACTGTATACCAACCCTAGTGGTAAGGAAACCTTATTGCGTTTTGACAAAGACAATTCGCCACTGCCTTCTAACCGAATTCTAAAAATACGATTCGATGCGGATAATGGTAAAGTTTACTTTGCCACAGATAAAGGAATTGTAGCTTACAACAGCAATGTATCTCCTTTCGGGAAACATCTAGAAGACGTATATGCTTATCCAAATCCGGCCTTAAAACAACATGAGTTTATCACCATAGACGGAAGAAACGGCACACATTTACCCAACGGAACCAATGTAAAAATACTAGATGCCTCAGGAAAATTAGTTTACGAAACAAATGTAAAAGAAGGGCAAGAACGTTATGGGGGAAAAGTAGTATGGAATAAAACCAATCTAGCCGGACATAAAGTGGCCTCAGGAATATATATCGTATTGCTTACTACCGAAGATACCGCTGAAACCAGTATGACAAAAATTGCTGTTATTAATTAGTTGTGCGCCAATTGATAGAACTAAAAGTTTTTAATTGAAATTGCATAGAATCTAAGATGAAATATAATACCCCTACAAAACTAGACCATTGTTTAAGTTGAAATTTTATTAATTTAAAACAATGAAACCAATGAAAAATCCAGACCTAAGCTACACTTAAATGATTAAAACTTTTTATACAAAGCAATTACTCCTTTAACAATACGATGATCCAAAAAACAAAAGCCATTGTCATAAATAGTATTAAATATGGAGATACCAGTTTAATCACAACTTGCTACACACGAGAAAGTGGTATTAAATCCTATATGCTAAAAGGTATCTTATCTCGAAAAAAAGGGAAACTAAAAACCGCTTTTTTTCAACCCTTAACACAACTTTTATTAGTCGCTAATCACAACAACAAAGGGCACTTAAACAGCATCAAGGAGGTAGGCATAATTCATCATTATCAAAGTTTGCAAACAGACATAATCAAGCAAAGTATCACCTTGTTCTTAAGCGAGATATTACTGTCTGTTTTACGGGAAGAAGAAGCTAACGAAGCCCTTTATCACTACTTAGAGATTGCCTTGATTTGGTTGGATACACACAGCAAAGTGAGTAATTTTCACCTTCTTTTTTTGCTAAATCTAACCAAGTACCTAGGTTTTTATCCCGAAAACAATAGAAGTCTAAACTACTTCGATTTAGTCGAAGGTAAATTTCTACAAAACCCCAAAAGTAATTTCTTTATTAGCACTCCACAAATAAATTATTTAAAAGCCCTTTTAGGCACAAATTTTGATGCTTTACCCAGTATTGATTTTAATGCCACACAACGACAAGAAATATTAGAAGTAATAATTCAATACATTAGTTTACATTTGCACACATTTAAAAAACCCAAATCTCTAGCTATTTTACATTCTTTATTTAATTAAAATGCACAAGTTACTGCTCCTTTTTCTTAGTCTCTTTTGTACCCTCTTTGCTAGAGGGCAGAAACTTCATATCCTTGAAAAGGAGAGCAAGTTCCCAATAGAACGCGTATTTGTTCACGACGACACGAATACTTATTTGAGTTTTACGGATAAAAATGGTATAGTCGATCTGTCTAAATTCCCTCAAGATGCTGTTATACATTTTCAACACATCGCCTATATCGATCGTCAGTTCACCAAAGGAGAATTAGCCAAAATTCACTATAAGCTTTATCTTGAAAATGCCTCAGAACAGATTCAAGAAGTAGTTCTTTCGGTGTCTAAAAGTAAAGAAAACAGAAAGAGAGTAGCCGAACAAATAGAAGTAGTAACCCAATACGAAATTCAAGAAATTTCACCTCAAACCAGTGCCGATTTACTGGCACAAACTCCGGGGGTAAAGGTGCAAAAATCACAATTTGGTGGTGGAAGTCCTATACTGAGAGGTATGGAAGCCAATAGAGTACTTCTGGTCGTGGACGGTGTGCGTTTAAATAACGCTATCTATCGAAAAGGCCATCTACAAAATGCTATTACTGTATCACCAAACCTACTTTCCAGAATGGAAGTTTTATTTGGCCCTTCCTCTATATTATACGGTTCCGATGCTTTAGGAGGAGTTATTCATTATTACACTAAAAAACCTCATATAAGCGAAACGCCTTGCTTTAATTCAACCGCATTTTCAAGATATAGTAATAGTAACAACGAAATAAGTATGAGCTATACCGGAGAATACAGTTCAAAAAAATGGGCTTCGCTAACCGGTATCTCCTTTAGTAAATTTGGTGATCTAAAAATGGGTAAGAATAGAGTTCATGGTTTTACAGATTGGGGATTAGTCCCTTATTATTCTACTAATTCCGACACCTATTACCAAACAGAAGCACAGCCTAATTCCGACCCCAACATACAACGAAATACTGGATTTAGCCAAATTGACTTACTTCAAAAGATTTTAATTCCACTATCAAAAAAAACTCAACTAAACTTTAATTTTCAGTATTCTACTTCTTCGGATATCCCCAGATTTGATAAATTAAATGAATATAAAGACGATAATTTACACTATGCCGAATGGTACTACGGCCCACAGAAGCGATTTCTGGCCTCCTCTCAATTACAACTAAATCCCGATAAAAAATGGATGAAGACCGGTCAGCTCATCATTTCTTATCAAGATATTTACGAAACCCGTCAAGAACGTAAATTTACGAGCCTTAACACCTATTTTAGGAATGAAAATGTCAAGGTTTGGAGTGCAACCGGCGATTTTCATGTTCCTCTTTTGACAAATGATAAACGCATCTTATCGTACGGTTTTGAGACCTCCTACAACAAAGTTCAATCAAAGGCTATCGGTAAAGTGTTGGCTGTAGATGGTCACAGTATTACCGGTTATACCAATACCTTTGATATACCCTCTCGTTTTCCGGATGGTGGTAGCAGTTATACCAACTTTGCCCTTTATACCGACTACCGTTTAGACCATAACACCAGAGGAACGCTTAATATAGGTCTTCGTTTCACCAATACTTTTTTAAAAGCAAAATGGATAGACACGAGCTTTATCACCTTACCCGAAATGGAAATATCCTTATCAAATGCGGCTTTTTCAGGCACAATTGGCTACATCTACAAACCCAATAAAAAGTGGAAATTAAGCAGTGTTTTATCATCCGGTTTCCGATCTCCTAATATTGATGACATAGGAAAAATAAGAGAAAAGAGAGGTAAGGTTAGCGTACCTAATACCCACCTCAAACCTGAATATGCATACAATGCAGAAATTGGGGCTCTTTATCATATTTCTAAAAAATCTTGGGTTGGTTTTAATTCGTATTATACCTTATTAACCCAATACATCAACAGGGATTTGTATAGCATCAACGGTCAAAATATGTTATTATATGATGGAGAATGGGCTACAAGTATTGCCAATGTAAATAAAGGAAATGCTTATATTGTCGGAGCTACTCTTAGCCTTCAAACTAAATTGTCGGAGCATCTTAAATTTAAGTCTTCTACAAGCTTTACCAAGGGAGCAACGTATGACACCAAAGAACCCTTATCATCTATCCCACCCTTATTTGGAAATGCCAAATTATCATATCAATTAAATAAATGGAATTTTGCATTAGACTATCATTTTAATGCCCACAAAAAGTCATCAAACTATAATATTAGCGAAGGAATTGATAATATTGAAGAGACCCCCATTATTGATCCAATTGCTAGTGATATGACCGAAAAATATTACGGTACACCGGCTTGGCAAACCTTTTCCTTCTCCAGTCAATTAAAATTGACCAGACATATTAACACCTCGTTGTTTATCGATAATATATTTGATATCCATTATAAAGAATTTGCTTCAGGAGTTTCTGCTCCGGGTCGGAATATTGCTATGACTTTACATGCACGGTTCTAGACAAAATGGCAAGCTAACGTATTTGGCATACGTTTTGACACTACGTTTTACATAAAACCCATAAATTATGAAAACCATCTTACGTATATTACTTACTGCCATTGCCGTATTAATTATAGCACAATTTTTAGGAGGAGTTACAGTCGAAAGTTATCCGGCAGCTGTTTTAGTTGCCATTGTGCTAGGCTTATTACGAGCCATTGTAAAACCTATACTCATCGTGCTTACCTTACCGGTAACGGTTATTACGCTGGGACTATTCTTATTTGTTATTAATGCCACTATTGTATTATTAGCCAGTAATCTTGTCGGTGGTTTTTATGTATCCGGTTTCTGGACAGCTTTGCTATTTAGCTTGTTATTGTCCTTATTTCAATCTATTTTATTCTCCTTTTTAAAAGATGAAACCTCATAAATTATAGCCTTTTATTTTGTAACAATTATTTCATTTTAGCGCTACCAATTTCAATACTTTTGTGCGATAATTTTACAAATCTAAAACTAGATATTTATGACTTTAATGACCAATTTAGAACACGTAATAACAGCTGATCAACATGCTGAGCTACTTGCCAATAATGAAAATGTAATGATTTGTTGTGGTAGAATGGGACCTATGTGTGTACCGGTATATGCTGCTATGGAAGAACTTCGAGAAGAATATCCTAATGTAAAATTTATGGATATGCTTTTTGATTCTCCAGAAGCCGGTGTAATTAGAAATGCTCCGGAATGCGTTGGATTTATGGGATTGCCCTTTACGATGTATTACAAAAACGGAAAAGTTGTAAAAGCCACTTCAAGTATTCAATCCAAAGAGCAAATCAAAGAAATTCTAGACGAAAATTTCTCTTAACCAAACAACCTAAAGTTGCCTATTTTTTTTAGGCAACTTTCTTTTTTATATAGTCGTATGGAAAACAATTATGATGTTATCATTTTAGGCGGTGGTGCTGCCGGTTTAACAGCAGGTATTTATCTCTCCAGAGCCAAGGTTAAAACCCTAATTCTTAATGAAGGTATGGTCGGTGGTCAAATTGTGCTTACCCACGAGGTTGCTAATTATCCCGGAATTGAAAAAATATCAGGATATCAATTGGCACTTACGATGAAAAAACAAGCCGAATCTTTTGGCTGTACTATCCAACAAAATATACGTATTTCCGGAATTGATTTATCCGGAGAGACAAAGTCTGTTCAGGTAGGCGATGCAACCTATACCGCTAAGGCAGTTATTCTAGCAACCGGTGGACGATCTAGGGAATTAAACGTAGAAGGAGAGGCCAATTTTAAAGGAAGAGGTATTTCTTACTGTGCAACTTGCGACGGTGATTTTTATACAGGGAAGGATATTATTGTTGTAGGGGGTGGAAACTCCGCATTAGAAGAAGCTGTAGCCCTTACCACTTATGCAAAATCCGTTACTATTGTCCATATATTTGATCATTTTCAAGGTTTTGAACACGCCATAGAAGCAGCTAAAAAAAATCCTAAAATTAAATTCCTATTAAACACAAGTATTGTTGGATTTTATGGGGAAAACCAATTAGAGCGTGTCAAATTAAAAAATTTACAGGATCAAAGCAGTCGTGAATTACCCATTGATGGGGTCTTTATTTTTATAGGTTATACCCCTAATACCGAAAAACTTAAAAAGCAAGTTCTGCTCAACAAAAATGGAGAAATCCCAACCGATAATTCAATGGCTACTACGATACCCGGTGTATTTGCTGCCGGAGATGTAAGAGAAAAAAAGATACGACAAATTGCCACGGCGGTAAATGACGGTGCTATTGCTGCTATTAGCGCCATTGAGTACATCCAAAAGTAATTTGCTTACGCTATACTGCAGATTCGAGTATCTATAACTTTTTTTTAGAATCCTAAGATTAATTTCGAAAGATAAAAAAAGATAAATAAGCCGAAAATATCATTACTAGTAGTAATAAAAGGACCTGTAGCCAACGCTGGATCAATACCTATTCTATTAAGAATTAGAGGAATAAAAGTACCTATTAATGAGGCAATGATAATAACCGTAAGTAAGGAGATGGCTATACTTAGGCTAAAAAGCCATCCCAAACCAAAAAGATGACTAAAAACAACGACTATCATCACCAATATACTTCCATTTAGCAAACTAATACTCAGTTCTTTAAACAACCTATGCCACATACTGCCTTTAATCAAATTATTAGCAAGTCCTTGAACCATTATGGCCGAAGATTGTACTCCAACATTACCGGCAACAGCCGCAATTAGTGGTGTAAAGAAAAATAGCTCCTTATAATTTGTCATTGCCGAACCAAAACCCGAAATTATATTAACACTAATAATACTCCCAAATAAGCCTAAAGCCAACCAAGGAAAACGACCTTTTACCAATTCAAAGATACTGTCATCTGCTACTACATCCTCTGTTAAACCCGCTGCCATTTGATAATCTTTATCCGCCTCGTCCTTAATATAATCTACCACATCATCAATGGTAATATTCCCTACTAAGTGACCCAGTTGGTCCACAACAGGCACAACAAATAAGTCGTATTTCTGCATAATTTGAGCTACCTCATCGGCGTGGTCTGTTGTTTTTACAGAAATAATATCGCCTTTGTAAATATCTTTTACTGCTGTATTGGCATTAGCGGTTAGCAAACTTTTTAAGGATAGTCTTCCTTTTAGCACCTCCTCATCATCTACTACGTACACAATATACACCTCTCCTATTTCTTGTGCTTGGCGACGCATTTCACGTACGCAATGCTTTACCGTAAAATTTTCATTGACACTCACTAATTCTTTACCCATTAAACCACCGGCAGAATCTTCGTCATAACGCATCAAATCTACAATATCTTTTGCGTGTTCTTTATCATCTAAATGGGCAATAACCCGATCTTTTCTTTCATCGGGCAACTCGGCAATGATATCTGCAGCGGCATCGGTTTCCAGTTCATCTATCTCTTGAGCAATTTCCTTAGGGGTCAGTTGTTCTAGTACACGAGCTCTCGTATCATCCTCTAATTCTTCTAAAATATCAGAAGTCGTTTCGCTGTCTAATAAACGCATAACAAAAACCGCTTCGTCAAAACTTAAATCGTCTAATACCTCAGCAATATCTGCCGGGTGTAAATCTTTTAGCAGCTCTACAAGCTGCGTACTGTCTTTGGTAGCGATAAGTTGCGCAACTTCTTCAATAAAGTCTTTTGTAATTTCAAACTGCATAACAACTTGTTTTAGTAGTTAAACTTAAGCCTGCGAATCCTGAACAATAGTAAGACTTAAAGAAATAAATTCTGATACGCCCAACTGCTCCGGTCGTTTGGCAAAGATACTATCTTCTCGCAACTTTTGCGATAAGTAAAAGGATTTTAAACTATTTCGCAAGGTTTTACGACGTTGATTAAAGGCCGTTTTAACCACTTGGTAAAAGATTTTCTCATCTACAGGCAATGTAAAATCTTTCTTACGAACTAATTTAATAACCCCGGAATCTACTTTTGGTGGCGGATTAAATACTTGTGGCGGGACCGTAAACAAATAAGAAACCTCGTAAAAGGCTTGGCTTAAAACAGAAAGTATGCCATATACTTTACTACCGGGCCCGGCAGCAATTCGTTGAGCAACTTCCTTTTGAAACATCCCGGAAAATTCAGGAATTTGTGTCTTGTTTTCGAGCACCTTAAATACAATTTGCGTGGAAATATTATAGGGAAAATTACCAATAACGGCAAATTGAGTATTCGGAAAATAGTGTTGAACATCTAATTTTAAAAAATCAGCTTGAATAATGCGAGATGCTAGATCCGAATAGTGATCTTGTAGGTAAGCAACCGACTCTTTATCAATCTCAATCACATGGGTTTCCGTATCTTTTTGTAAAAGAAATTGTGTTAAAACACCCATTCCCGGACCAATCTCCAAGGTTTTAGCATAGCCTTTATAAGAAAGTGTATCTGCAATTTTTGAAGCAATATTCAAATCGGTGAGAAAATGCTGTCCCAGATATTTTTTGGCTTTAACTTTCATGAAAATTCTTAATCCTTACTAAATTCTTCAACAAT
>JANTFW010000066.1 GCA_024763245.1 Flavobacteriaceae bacterium
TTTTTAGAAGAACGTAATGTAAACTACAATCAATTTATTGATGAACTGTGTGCCAACCAACCGGAGTTCGAACAAACCTACCATCAACCAAAACGACAGCAACCTGTTGTTAACAAACGGTCATCTGTTGAGTTTTTTCCCGAAGAAACAACAACGCCAAAGAAAAACAACCATTTACATTTAAACAACTTGAGTTATAATGCTAATTTTGACATAGCAAACGCAAACCGAGTCGATCCTCAAAAACAAAGTAATCCTAGGATTAAAAAGAAAAAAAGCTTACTAAAAAAAGTTTTCGGAAAATAACCAATCACAGTCCTACTTTTTTAGTGAATTAATCATTTTTGATATAAGATTCATTTTCGATTTTATTATACCCAAAAAAAATATGTATAATTTAAATCGTTTTAGATGGAAAAATTTATTCGCCCTCAACCCATTGATAATGAGATTCCTTTAGATGATACAAAAATCATCATGTCCAAAACGGATGAAAGGGGTATTATTGAATATGCTAACCAATACTTTATGGATATTTGTGGTTATGATGAGTGGGAGTTAATGGGAGAACCTCATAATGTAATCAGACATCCTGATATGCCCAAAATAGTTTTTAAGCTTCTTTGGGATAGATTGTATCAAGGTAAAAACATTCATGCTTTAGTAAAAAATCTAGCAAAAGATGGAAGCTATTATTGGGTCATTACAAATTTTGAAACTCGCTATGACGAAAGTGGAAAAATTATTGCTCATTTTTCACGAAGAAAAGCACCTCCAAGATATGCTATCGAAGCTATTATTCCTATTTACAAAACTTTAGTAGATATCGAAAAAACAAAAGGAATGGAAGCTTCCGGAAAGTTTCTGATGAATTTTTTAGAAGAAAAAGGGGTAACCTATGATGCTTTTATTTTACAAGTACTTAATGTTACTCAAGAACAACTTAACCTTTATTTTAGTGACACCTACTAGACAAAAAACAAGAGTATGGAAAATTATAACGAAACAAAAATAAGTGACAGAGAAATTAACATTAGTCCTAATGTGGTTTTAAGCTGCAAGATAAATCCCGATGGAATTATTGAATATGTCAACCGTGTATTCTCTGATATAAGCGGTTACGAAGAGTTTGAGATTATTGGAGAACCTCTTGATAAAATGCGACATCCTGATATGCCCAAAATTATTTTTGAGTTTCTTAAAGATCGTTTAAAAAAACAAGAAAAATCAACTCTTATTTCAAAATATTTAGCACGAGATGGTCGTTTTTTTTGGATTAAAAGCGAATTTGAAACCCAAATAGATTCCGAAGGGAATAGTGTAGCACATTACAGCCACAGCACACCCATTTCTACTCTAGCAATTAGCAAAATAAGTTCATTATATAAAATTCTTTCAAAAATTGAGGCTAAAACAGGCACTACAAAAACCTCGGAACGATATCTTATCGGCTTTTTAGAAGAACGCAATAAAACCTATAATGAGTATATAGAAGAACTCTGTCAATTAGATAATATAGAGCATAACCCAATTACACAATCCCAAACATTATTTCAACAAAGAAAAACAGCTCAAAACCCTCTTCAAGGAACTGTAAATACTTCTGAATTTAAGTCAAAAACTACTACTAAAAAAAGAAGTTTGTTTCAACGAATATTTGGAAGAGGTTAAAACTTTAGAAATTTTCTGTTGTAGAATGGTATAAGGAGTAATGATAACCCACCGAATAATAGAATCATAAAAGTCTGTGCACTCCACATAATCCAACCAAAGGCAAGAGCAGGATTCAAACCGATACCGTATAGATGTAACACGCGTTGAACCCCTATGGGATAGGTACCCAGTCCACCGTTTGTAGTTGCAATACTTAATGCCCCTACTACAAATCCGGTAATAACAGATTCCATACTTAGGTTAGCCGTAGCATCTAAGGAAAATGAGGCTGTGTAAAACATCAAAAGATACATAATCCAGATAAAAAAAGTATGTGCTATAAAGTAGCCTCTCTTTTTCATCCTCAAAACACTTTTTACCCCGTCTAATAAACCTTGAATAAAACCTCTTACCTTCTTAAAAAACTGATAATTTGATTTCTTAATTAAGAAATAAAAAACAATAAAAACACCCAAAACCACAATGGAAAATAGAAGCGTATTAGTTGGATTCTTTGGGAGCTTTTTTATGAATAGATCTGACAGTAAATCAAACTGATAAAAAAAAGCTATCATTATAATAAGCAGAAGCATAATAACATCTACTATGCGTTCTGCAACGATGGTACCAAAGGCTTTTTCGAATGGGATGGCTTCATACTTGCTAATGCCTGTTGCACGTGCAACCTCACCGGCTCTAGGTAAAAATAAATTGATTAAATAGGCCGTAAAAATAGTAAAGACACTATTCAAATAACGGGGTTTATATCCCAAGGGTTCTAATAAAAACTTCCATCTATAAGCTCTGGATAAATGACTAAACAACCCCAAAAGAAGAGAAATAAAAATCCAAAAATAATGGACATTCTCAAAAGCAAGCTGTATTTCTATTTTATCGTTATCTGACAGTGTGGACAAAGACCACCAAATCAAAAAAACTCCCAAAAGAATTGGGAGTATGATAATAACTAATCTTTTTATTGATTTTTTCAAAAAATCTATTCTAATGAATTCGTTTTGGTGTTAGGAAAAACGAGAGTGGGTTTATACGCCTTAGCCATTTCAAAATCCATCAAGGCATAAGCTATAATAATAACAATATCACCTTTTTGAACCTTTCTGGCAGCCGGGCCGTTTAAGGTAATTATTCCGGAATCTCTAGGCCCGGGAATTACATAAGTTTCCAAGCGTTCTCCATTGTTTACATTGACAATCTGAACTTTTTCTCCTTCAATAATATTGGCGGCTTCCATTAAAGCGACATCAATGGTTATGCTACCCATATAGTTAAGATCAGCTCCTGTAACGGTAACACGATGTATTTTCGATTTAAAAACTTCTATTTGCATAGGGCAAAATTACGTATTTTTAGTTAGTAACCCTCAAATACTTAACAAATTAATATAATGCAATATTATCAATTAAACGAATGTCACCGGCAAAAACAGCAATAAAAGCTCGGTATTTTTGGGTCGATTTTTGTTTTTGGATAGGTTGTAGCGAGGTTTCATCTGCAATAGTAAAATATTCTAATTTCAATAATGGATGTTTTTTAAATACTTGCACAACCCATTCCGATACTTCTACTGCATTTTTTGTGCCAAAAAGTTCTTTGGCTTGTTTTAACGTTTTATAGATAAAGGGAGCTGCTTGACGGTACTCCGGGGTTAATCGTGTGTTTCTAGAACTCATAGCTAATCCATCCGGTTCGCGGTAAATGGGGATTCCTATTATTTTAACAGGAAATTTGTTCTGCATGACCATCTTCTTAATGATTTGTAATTGTTGAAAATCTTTTTCGCCAAAAAAGGCCAAGTCGGGTCGAACAATTTCAAACAAACCTTTAACAATAGTGCCCACACCATCAAAATGGCCCTTGCGGTGAGCGCCTTCCATTACGTTTTGTAAACCCCCAAAATCAAATGGATGCGACTTTACGGTATCGGCATACATTTCCGAAACAGCAGGGACAAAAACAAAATCACAACCTGCATCCTTTAACAAAGCTATATCCGTTTCAAGAGTCGATGGATAATGGTCTAAATCCTCTTGTCGATCAAACTGAGTAGGATTTACAAAAATGCTAACAACCACAATATCAGCCTTATCTTTAGCAGCTAAAACCAAGGATAAATGACCTTGATGCAAAGCACCCATAGTAGGTACAAACCCCACAACTAATTCCTTTGGTTGGGTATCTAAAGCTTTTCGTAGACCTCTTTTAGTCTTATAAATCCGCATAATATTTTGTTAAAAGCCTGCAAACTTAACAAAATAACATCAAAAAGACGCTAAAGTTTCGTACTTTTGCACATCATTATGATGTATAAACATCAATAATATTTGAGGATTATGAAGGATAAAAAAGTATTATTTATTTCAACAGAGGTGATGCCATATATGCCGGAATCGGATATGTCGTTTATGACTTTTGAAACTGCAAAACTGATTCATCGAAAAGGAATTCAAACTCGTATTTTTATGCCCAGATTTGGTGTTGTAAATGAGCGAAGACACCAACTCCATGAAGTGATTAGATTATCGGGTATTAACTTAATTATTGATGATATTGACATGCCTCTTATCATCAAAGTAGCTTCTATTCCTAAAGAAAGAATGCAGGTTTATTTTATTGATAACGATGATTATTTTAAAAGAAAAGCGGTTTTTACGGATGAAGACAACAAACTGTTTGAAGATAATGATGAACGAACTATCTTCTTTACAAAAGGAGTTATCGAAACCGTAAAAAAACTGAATTGGGCTCCTGATATTATTCATCTCAGTGGATGGATGACCTCGCTTATTCCTGTTTATTTAAAAGAGTATTTTAAAGATGATGCTCTATTTAAAGAAAGTAAAATCATAACCTCTCTTTACGAGGATACGTTTGAAGGAACCCTAAATCCTGATATACTAAAAAAAATCAAGTTTGATGGAATTCCATCAGATAAAATCAACACTATAAAGGAGCCTAGTTTTATTAATCTTCAAAAACTTGCCGTTGAAAATTCTGATTTCATTATTGAAGGCAGTGATAAACTATCTGATGATATAAAAAAATATATTCAAAAACTAGGAATGCTCCCGTTAGCTTATAAATCAAGAGATGAGTTTGAAGAACCTTATCTGGATTTTTATTTAAATCAAATTTTGTAAATTCTACTAATAAACTTATTTTATGTTAAAAAAGTTTCTAAATTCTTTAACGTATCTCGGTGTAATTTCAGGGGTACTCGTTGCTATAATTTCTTGTGAAAAAGACTTTAAAAATGTCGGAGTAAATATTGTGGATAACAATATCTTTACCGCAGCAAAATATGATGTAGCTAATATTACGGCTTATAGCCAAAACATTCTGAAAAACAGAACAGACAGGTTAGATTCCTATTTGCTAGGAACCTATGAAGACCCTAACTTTGGTAGTTTTAGCGCTTCCATTATCACACAATTAGGCTTGGTTGAACCTAATCCCGATTTTGGGGCTAATGCCGTCATAGATTCTGTTATACTTAATATTCCTCTTCAAGCTACTCTGGACGGAACACTGGAAGCAACTAATCCAAACAACCCAATAGAGACCATTACTGTTCCTAACTTTGTGCTTGATTCCATCTGGAATTCGGGAACTAATCCTGCTTTTAACTTAAGAATAGTTGAGTTAGGTACTTTTCTTAACGATTTGAACCCCAATGATCCAACAAAAACAAAACAATATTATAGTGACGATAACTTTATACAGCTCGGTGAACTTTATAATAATGTAATCACTCCGGATCCCAACGATACCATAATGATTGTAAAAAGAAGAAAATTTAGTGATGATAATCTAGTTCCTTCTGAAAGAGTTATCTTTAAGTACGACACTATTTACAACAATAACAAAAAACCTTCTATCAAAATTCCTTTTGACAACACCACTTTTAAAACGCGTTTTCAAGATATGCTTCAGTCTACTGAATTTTCAACGGTATCCGATTTCCAGCATTATTTTAGAGGTCTGTTTTTAGAAGCTTCTAGTACCGGTTCGGGAAGTTCGCTAGTTTCACTAATTTTATCACAAGCAAAACTAACAATTTATTATTCTCAAACATCTTTTCAAGATGAAGATGATGGTGTTGATTTAGATGGAAATGGAATAACCGGAGAAACAAATGTTGCCGTTGGAGAAGGAAATAGTTTAGACTTTCCATTGGGAAATCTTATTGTTAATCAATACAATAGAGATTATTCCGGTGCTCCTGTTGAATCGTATTTAAATAACCCAAACACCTCTCTTGGATCAAATAAATTGTATATTAGTGGTGCTGCCGGTTCAGATGCTGTTATTCATTTATTTGGGGAAGATACAAATGCTAATGATATTCCCGATGAATTAGAAACATTACAAACAAATAATTGGTTGATTAATGATGCACACTTACGCCTTTACGTAAGTTCTGACAATTCATCGAACCCCCTACCGGAACGTTTATACTTATATCGTATTTCGGATGGTGATGAGTATCAAACCTATGATGCTTTAACACTTGGACAAAGCGTGCAAAGTGGCTATCTAGTTAGGGATGAGGATGGTAATCCTGATTATTATCTCTTTCATTTGACGAATTATATCACAGCAGTTATTAACAATAACCCTGAGGTTCCTATTACAGATTTTGGAGTAAAAACCTTTGTGCAAAACGATATCCCACTGCAAACTACAGATTCTATTATGCGTGATTTTAATGATAATTTTAAGAATGTAGTTGTTAATGGAAACCTTCCTGTTACTGATACTAAACGGATCAAATTAGAAATCTATTATACAGAAAAAAACAACTAAATGTGTGGGATAACAGGTTATATTGGATATAGAGAAGCCTATCCTATAATCGTTCAAGGGCTGCAACGTCTTGAATACCGGGGCTATGACAGTGCAGGAGTAGTGCTCTATAATGGAGAACACATCAACTTAGCCAAAACAAAAGGAAAAGTTAGTGATCTTGAAAAAATTGTAACGGATACACTAGATAAATCTGGAAATATTGGTTTTGGACATACCCGTTGGGCTACACACGGAGTTCCCAATCATGTCAATTCACACCCTCACCTTTCTCAATCTGAAAATTTAGTAATTGTTCATAATGGCATTATTGAAAATTACAGTACATTAAAGAAAGAATTAATAAGTAGAGGTTATACTTTTCAAAGTGATACAGATACGGAAGTACTAATCAATTTTATTGAAGAAATAAAACTTCAAGAACAGTGTAAATTGGGAAAGGCCGTACAACTTGCACTAAAACAAGTAGTAGGCGCTTATGCCATTCTTGTTTTTGACAAAGAAAAACCCAACGAGTTAGTTATTGCTCGTTTAGGAAGCCCTATTGCCATTGGTATTGGCGATGATAATTCCGAATTTTTTATTGCTTCGGATGCCACACCTTTTATTGAGTATACCAAAAATGCCATCTATTTAGAAGATGGTGAAATGGCAATTGCAAAACTTGGTAGAGAAATTAGGATACGCAACATTCATGATGATAGTCGAGTGGAAGCGGTTAAAACGCATCAGTTGCAGCTCAGTCTAGAGCAGATTGAAAAAGGAGGCTATGATCATTTTATGTTAAAAGAAATTCACGAGCAACCTACAGCTGTTATCGACACCTATAGGGGGCGTCTTTTAGCCAATAAAGGTCTTATTAAAATGTCCGGTTTAGATGATAATATAGAGCGTTTTATAAATGCTAATCGTATTATTATTGTAGCTTGTGGCACCTCTTGGCACGCCGGTTTAGTAGCCGAGTATTTATTTGAAGACATTGCCAGAATTCCGGTTGAAGTGGAGTATGGATCCGAGTTTAGATACCGGAACCCTATTATTACTGAAAAAGATGTGGTTATTGCTATATCCCAATCCGGAGAAACGGCCGATACCTTGGCTGCCGTAAAATTAGCTAAGGAGAAAGGCGCATTTGTCTTTGGTATTTGTAATGTTGTAGGTTCTTCTATTGCAAGGGAAGTGCATGCCGGTGGATATACCCACGCAGGTCCGGAAATAGGAGTTGCTTCTACAAAAGCATTTACCACTCAAATTACACTTTTAACATTATTAGCCCTTAAGTTAGGGAAAGCTAAAGGAAATATATCCACACCAAATTATCAGACCTATTTGCAAGAATTAATTCAAATACCCTCTAAAATTGAAACTTTATTAGAATCTGATACACTGGTTAAAAATATTGCATCCGTATACAAAAGTGTCCCTAATTTTTTGTATTTAGGTCGCGGATATAACTTTCCGGTTGCTCTAGAAGGTGCCTTAAAGTTAAAAGAGATCTCTTACATACATGCAGAAGGTTATCCCGCCGCTGAGATGAAACATGGTCCCATCGCTTTAATTGATGAAAAAATGCCGGTGGTCGTTATTGCTACACGAAAAGGGCATTATGAAAAAGTAGTCAGCAACATACAAGAAATTAAATCCAGAAAAGGGCAAATTATTGCTGTGGTTACCAAAGATGATGCCACCGTAAAACAAATTGCCGATTATAGTATTGAGGTACCTGAAACCCTAGAAGCTTTTACCCCTTTACTAACCACAATTCCACTTCAACTTTTATCCTATCACATCGCCGTAATGCGAGGCTGCAATGTAGACCAACCTAGAAATTTAGCCAAATCTGTTACGGTAGAATAAAATTTTTGTAAAAGAAAAAGCCATCTCATAACAAGATGGCTGTACAAAATACTTGTGGAGCATATCGGAGTCGAACCGATGACCTCTACGCTGCCAGCGTAGCGCTCTAGCCAGCTGAGCTAATGCCCCATTTGTAATAAAGCAAACAATCCCTAAAGGTATGTCTGTTTTTTAGCTAGATTTGTCCGGCAAATATAAGATAAAGTCATTGAAAAACACCATTACTTTTAAAGAAATAAACAAACTAGCCGTACCGGCTATGCTAGCAGGTATTGCTGAGCCCTTACTATCTATGGCGGATACGGCCTTTGTAGGACATTTACCTACACTAGCAAAGGAATCGCTTGCGGCCATAGGCTTAGTCGGTGTTTTTTTGTCTATGCTTATATGGATATTAGGACAGACACGAAGCGCAATCTCTACCATTATCTCTCAATACCTTGGAGCAAATTCCTTACATAAGGTATGTGATTTACCGGCGCAAATAGTATTTGCTGTTATTCTATTAGCCTTATTAATTATTGGTATTACCTACCCTTTGGCTCCGGAAATATTCAAACTATATAATGCCGATGACACCTTGCTAGATCTGAGTGTGCAATACTTTCAGATTCGTATTTTTGGATTACCCTTTACTTTGCTGACATTTGCTATTTTTGGCACCTTTAGAGGCTTACAAAACACCTATTACCCTATGCTAATTGCCATTATTGGGGCCTTAATAAATGTTTTTTTAGATTATATATTGATCTTTGGAATTCCTAATTATATCCCTGCCATGCAAGTGAAGGGTGCGGCCTATGCTAGTATTGCATCACAAATTATTATGGCACTATTAGCAATCTTTTTTTTGTATAAAAAAACAAGTATTCGATTACGATTACAATTCCCTTTTAATCCGGAGATAAAAAATGTAAGTCTTATGGTTCTAAATTTATTCATTAGAACCATAGCCTTGAATGTTGCCCTCTATTTAGGAAGTGCTTTTGCTACAAAATACGGGAAAGAGAGTATCGCTGCCTATACTATAGCTATTAATCTATGGTTTTTCTTTGCATTTTTTATCGATGGGTATTCCAGTGCCGGTAATATCCTTTCCGGAAGATTATATGGCGAAAAAGCGTTTGAAAAACTTAGAGAACTCGGAAAAATTTTAACCCGTTATGCTGTTGTTTTAGGAATGTTTATAGCTTTACTATTTGGTGTGTTTTACTTTAAAGTTGGCTCTGTTTTTATTAACGATTCAAGTGTTTTGGATATTTTTAACCGAATTTTTTGGATCGTATTACTTATGCAACCCATAAATGGAATTGCCTTTATTTATGATGGCATTTTCAAAGGTCTCGGATTGATGAAATATCTCAGAAATGTATTGCTAGTAGCTACTTTCTTAGGTTTTGTTCCGGTAATTCTTATTACCGATTACGCCGGATTAGAGCTTTACGGCATTTGGATTGCTTTTACCGTTTGGATGCTACTTAGGGGTGGCATCTTAGTAAATAAATTTAAGCATTTGTCAATTTTTAAGAAGGAATAATCCTACCTTTGTGCGTTTATTAATTTCTTTTTTATGAAACATTATTTTTTTATCAGTCTTGTTTTGATTTCATTTCTTGCAAAAGCACAAGATATTGATATCTATAAAAAAACCAAAAATGAGAACTATAAACTCCCCGCTATATCTCAAGAAATGAGCTTTGACGAGTTTGAAATACTATCTCAAAACGTTCGAATGAAAGATATGATGTATGCCGGAATAGTTCCGGGATATATCCATTTTAAGGCACAAGATAAGAAAAAAGGCTATTGGATCTTGGGCATACGCTCCGCTAGTTATATCAGTATGTTTGCCGCTTATTTGGACTTTAATCATAAATATGCAAATCAAAATCTATGGGATGCAAAAACCAGTGACCAAAAAGTCTATCAAAATGTTTTTATTGGGGCAATGACACTGGCTTTAGGCACCTATTTTTATGATTTGATTCACGGCGAACATATACTACATCAAAAACAAGAAAAAATCAGGTTTAAATATGCGCTAAAAGCATCAAAACACCCCCTATCATTTCAATCCAACCAGCTTTATCCAAATTTATCACTCGCTATACAACTTTAAAATATGGAACAAGGAAGTCTTTATGTACACACAGAAAACGGGATTGCTACTATTGAATTTTTTCATCCGGCAGGAAATTCATTACCCAGCCCGTTATTAGAACGAATGATACAATCTTTTACTGAATTAAGTGATGATTCTAATGTTAGAGTCATTATTTTAAAAAGTGAAAAAGACCGCACATTTTGTGCCGGAGCTTCTTTAGAAGAACTCTTAGCTATAGATAACGCTGTAGATGGGGTAGCTTTTTTCTCTGGTTTTGGGCGACTGGTAAATGCCATGCGTAAATGCAAAAAACCAATTATTGGTCGCATACAAGGTAAAGCTGTAGGCGGTGGAGTTGGTATTATTGCAGCTTGTGACTACGCTATGGCTACAGAAAATGCCTCGGTTAAACTCTCCGAAATAAGTATCGGGATAGGTCCTTTTGTTGTAGAACCGGCCATTCGTAGAAAAATTGGTGTTGGCGCTACGGGAGAACTTGCCTTAAATCCTGCTATGTGGCAAAATGCGTATTGGGCAAAAGACAAAGGCCTATATGCTCGTGTTTTTGAAAGCATCAAAGATTTAGATAAGGAGGTTCACATTCTAGCAGAACAATTGGCTTCTTACTCTACCGAAGCGGTGCAGCACTTAAAAAAAGTATTGTGGGAAAACACCGAGTCTTGGGATACGCTTCTAAATGAAAGAGCACAAATATGCGGACATTTAGTCCTCTCCGAGACAACTAAAAAAGCCTTACAAAAATTTAAAAAATAAGCAATGACACCAGCTCAATTTATCTATTTAGGTCTTCAAAATCAAGAGCAAATAAAAGAAAAACTAGAAAATGCGCCAGATCAAGCCTATGAAATTGGGGTAGTAATAGGCACTTATTTACCCTTTATTCTTCTGGTTGTTTTTGCTTATTTAATGTACTATTTCATTAAAAAGAAAAAAGATTAGCTTAAATTTTTTAGCATATCTTTTACGATAGCTTTAGTATCGTACTGATATTTCCAGTTCCATTCTTTCTGAGCTAAGGAGTCGTCAATAGTTTGTGGCCACGTATCGGCAATCTGTTGTCTAAAATCCAGTTTATAACGAATACTAAAATCCGGTATTTCTTTTTGAATGGCT
>JANTFW010000067.1 GCA_024763245.1 Flavobacteriaceae bacterium
TATGGAATAAAGATACCGTTTCGGATCAAATTATTAAGAATCATCTTGAAGAATTGTCGGACAACAAATTGACGATCGATGTTGATGAAAAGCCATTGATTGTGTCCGAAACATTGCTTAAAGCACAGAAGCAAAACAAAACTCAAAACAAAAAGAATAACAAAAATTCAAAATATTCTAAGAAAAAAAGATATTAAATTATGGGAACTTTTCGCGTAGAAGGAGGGCATAAATTACATGGTAATATTACTCCTCAAGGGGCTAAAAATGAAGCATTACAAATTATATGTGCCACTTTATTAACTTCCGAAAAGGTTCGTATACATAACATCCCTGATATCAGGGACGTAAATAAATTGATTTTTATCTTGGGTGAGTTAGGGGTAAAAGTTGAGAAATTAGGACCCAATTCCTATTCTTTCCAAGCTGATGCTATTAATTTAGGTTATCTGGAGTCCTTAGATTTTAAGAATGATGGCAGTCAACTTAGAGGTTCTATTATGTTAGTAGGTCCATTGTTATCACGATTCGGAAAAGGATATATCCCCAGGCCCGGAGGCGATAAAATTGGTCGGCGTAGGTTAGATACCCATTTTCAGGGTTTTATAAAATTAGGAGCTACATTCCGTTATAATGATACCGAATATTTTTACGGTGTAGAGGCAGATGAACTGTATGGAACAGATATGCTTTTAGATGAGGCATCTGTTACCGGTACGGCAAATATTATTATGGCTGCAGTCTTGGCTAAAGGTAAAACGACCATCTATAATGCTGCCTGTGAGCCCTATATTCAACAGCTTTCCAAAATGCTTAATAGTATGGGTGCTAAGATTAGTGGTGTAGGGTCTAACTTATTAACGATTGAAGGTGTTGAGGCGCTTAAGGGTTGCAATCATACTATCTTACCTGATATGATAGAAATTGGCAGTTGGATTGGTATGGCAGCCATGACAAGATCAGAATTGACTATCAAGAATGTAAGCTGGAAAGACTTAGGACAAATCCCAAGTGTTTTTAGAAAACTAGGAATAGAATTACAGCAAAAAAATGATGATATTTTTATTCCTCAGCAAGATACTTATACCATTCAGAATTATATAGATGGCTCCATTTTAACCGTTTCCGATGCTCCTTGGCCCGGATTTACGCCGGATTTATTGAGTATTGTATTGGTGGTGGCAACACAGGCAAAGGGAAGTGTCCTTATTCATCAAAAAATGTTTGAAAGTCGACTGTTTTTTGTCGATAAATTAATTGATATGGGTGCACAAGTTATTTTGTGTGATCCTCATAGAGCCACAGTTATCGGTAATAATCACGAGTATGCATTACGAGCTACTACTATGGTTTCTCCCGATATTAGAGCAGGAATTTCTTTACTTATTGCGGCCTTATCGGCAGATGGTGTAAGTACAATTCACAATATAGAACAAATTGATCGGGGTTACGAACGTATTGATGAACGATTACGTGCCATTGGTGCTAAAATTACGCGTATTAATTAGTTGGCAAACATTAAGGATGAAAATCCTGAATTTAAGAATCAAACTTCTACTATTAACATTAATTATTACAATAAGTTGTCATAAAGAAAAAGCAACAAAGTTGCCTGAAAATGAAAAGATTGAGAATAAACTTAAAATCAATAAAAAGTTAATAGATAAAAATCCTGAATCGTATTATTATTTTGCTCAAAGAGCCTTAATCCTAGAAATATTGGGTAATGATAAAGACGCTCAAAAATATTATTCTAAAGCGAGAGAAAAAATTTTTTAAAGGAAGCGTCATATTGGAAAAAGTATGATTCAATAAGTATGGCTGTGATGTTAATGGAAATAGGAGATAGCACAAGAAGTAGGAATATCATTAAAATTATTTTAAAAAACAAAACTTCTGAAATTCCTAAAAATGAATTGGAGAAGTTATTTAATCAAACACACGGAGAAATTCTAGAGATGGTAAAACTTGCAATTTTGTCTGAAAATGTTGAAGTTAAAAAAAAGAGCGGAAATATGGAGAATATTATAGAGGATAGAAACTAAAAAACATTTGCTAACAATACAAATACTGCATAGCTTGTTTTCTACAAGTATCTTACTCTATCGTAAGTTGAAACTTTGTATATTTGTAGAACAATAACACAAAAAATACCACTACGACGGCATATCCGTGACCGTTCTATACTCTAAATTATGAAAGTATCCTTTATTAAAAAATTAGGTCCCGGCTTGCTTTTTGCTGGGGCTGCCATTGGGGTTTCTCATCTCGTGCAATCGACCAGAGCCGGAGCGGATTATGGGTATGGATTGCTGTGGGCACTATTGGTAATTCATTTGGTAAAGTATCCGTTTTTTCAGTTTGCGCCCCGTTATACCACGGCCACAGGCGAAAGCCTTATAGACGGTTATAAACGCCTAGGTAAGCCTGTGTTGATGATTTATTTTCTACTGACCTTGTTGACCATGTTTACGATACAGGCTGCCGTAACTATTGTAACAGCGGGTTTAGCATCCTACCTTTTTGGGGTAACAGATAATGTGTTTATATGGAGCGTCTTGGTGTTGTTTATAAGTGTAATTATTTTATATAAAGGGCGCTATGGGTTTCTTGATAATTTAATGAAAATCATAGTCTTACTGCTTACGATTACCTCAATAATTGCCGTTGTAGTTGCTTTTACCAATACCAGTACTCATTTAGAAATAGTACCTGTTATTCCTATGGGTGCTTCGGGATTGGCTTTTTTTATTGCCTTTTTGGGTTGGATGCCGGCACCTTTGGATATATCCATTTGGCAATCCTTATGGACTACAGAAAAACAAAAAGAAATAGGCGATACATTTTCTACCAAACAATCTATATTTGATTTTAATGTGGGTTTTGTCGGTACGATTATTACGGGTTTTTTATTTATGTCTTTAGGTTTGCTCATGTTTTATCACTCTGGCAAGACACTTAGCCCAAAAGCAGGTGTATTTGCCAAACAACTGATAGATCTTTACACCTTAAACTTAGGTAAAGGAATGGGGGTTGTAGTAGGTATTGCCGCCTTTACAACTATGTTTAGTACTACTATTACAGCCTTAGATGCCTCTCCTAGAGCTATGGCAAAAACCACGAGTTTATTATTTTCTAAAAAGGGAGATAAAGGCTATCTTTTTTGGATGCTATTATTAGCCTTTGGTAGTTTGTTAATTCTCAAATTTTTTATTACAGAGATGGGAGATATGATCAAATTGGCCACCATTATCTCATTTTTAACAGCTCCTTTTTATGCCATTGCCAATTTGTGGCTCGTTTCCAGTAAGCATATGCCTAAAAAATGGCAGCCCTCTCTGTTTCTTAAAATCTGGAGCATTGTCGGAATCGTATTTTTGGTGTTCTTTAGCTTTTGGTATCTGAGCTTCTTATTCTAGTCGTTTATTTCTTTTGTCCAATTTGTATTTTAATTTTTTGTTTTAAGGTTTCAACGATATCATAAACGGCAGGACATATTTCTGTATTTTTAATCGTTAGATCGGCGAGTTGAATAAATTTTTTTCTGTCGGTATGTGGATATTCTGCACAAGCTTTGGGACGAACATCATAAATAAAACAGTAATTGTCAGTATCTAAAAAAGGGCAAGGGGTTGTTTGTAAAACCCAAAAATCATCTTCGTCGCGTTGTAAATATTGTGAAATAAATTGGTGTTCCTTAATGCGAAGATGCTTAGAAATACGCTGGATATCTTTTTCTGTAAAGAGAGGGCTGGTTGTTTTACAGCAATTACCACAAGAAAGGCAGTCGGTTTTTTCAAAAACTTTATCGTGTATATTCCGGACGACGATATCTAAATTTTTAGGAGTTCTCTTCTTTAAACGCTGAAAATATTTTTTATTTTCTTCCCGTTTTTCATTAGCTAAATCAGGTAACTCACGTAATCGGTCTTGCATAAAAATGGATTTAATTTTGTCCCGTAATGGCCGTAAAGATAGCGAAACTCAGGTTAAATATTAGTAAAGGCTTTTTAAAAAGAATTCTCATCCGGAAATGCATCTAAATTTGAAAAGTTCCATTTAGTTGCGTACTTTCGCACCAAAATAACAAGAGGCCGTATGACTATTCAAAATACACTGGAAAAAATAACGATTAAAGCATTAAAAGAACTGTACAACGTACAGATAGAAAAGGTAGAGTTTCAGGTAACTCGTAAAGATTTTGAAGGTGATATTACCATCGTGGTTTTTCCTTTTTTGCGGAAAATTAAAGCTAATCCGGTTGAAATTGGCGAAAAACTGGGGAGCTATATAGCAGAAGACCTTCCTGAAATTACCGACTTTAATGTGGTAAAAGGATTCTTAAACCTCGTTGTTAGTGATGCTTACTTGTTGGATGATTTTTATGCCATGTATCACAAGGAGGACTTCGGTTTGACTAAACCCAAAGAAACCGAAGCGATAATGGTAGAATATTCTAGTCCAAACACGAATAAACCCTTGCATTTAGGGCATATTCGTAATAATTTATTAGGATATTCCGTTGCTGAAATATTAAAAGCTGCCGGTAATACAGTGTATAAAACACAAATCATAAACGATAGAGGTATTCATATTTGTAAAAGTATGTTGGCCTATCAAAAATTTGGAAATAATGATACACCGGAATCTACAGGTCTAAAAGGCGATAAGTTAATCGGTAACTTTTATGTAAAATTTGATCAAGAGTATAAAAAAGAAATAGAAAAACTTGTAGCAGAAGGTAAATCAGAGGAAGCGGCAAAAAAAGAAGCCCCGTTGTTGGTAGAAGCACAGCAAATGCTTAAAAAATGGGAACAAGGTGATGAGCAAGTCAGAGCGCTTTGGAAAACTATGAACCAATGGGTGTATGATGGTTTTGATGTAACCTATAAAGCAATGGGTGTTGATTTTGATGTAAATTATTACGAAAGTAATACTTATTTGCTGGGTAAAGATAGTATTCAAAAGGGATTGGAAAAGGGGATATTTTTTAAAAAACCGGATGGATCGGTTTGGATTGATTTATCTGCAGAGGGGCTTGACGAAAAAATAGTTTTACGTGCCGATGGTACAGCCGTATATATTACTCAAGATATTGGTACGGCCATACAACGTGTAAAAGATTATCCCAATGTAAAAGGGATGGTTTATACGGTTGGAAACGAACAAGATTATCACTTTAAAGTATTGTTTTTAATCCTCAAAAAATTAGGTTTTGATTGGGCTTCGAATTTGTACCATCTCTCGTATGGAATGGTCGATTTGCCCGAGGGTAAAATGAAATCAAGAGAAGGCACGGTAGTCGATGCGGACGATTTAATGCAAGAAATGGCAGCTACTGCACGTGCCATTTCTCAAGATTTGGGAAAGCTGGAGGGCTATACTGAGGCTGAAAAAGAGCATTTATATACTATTATTGGAATGGGTGCCTTAAAGTATTATATTTTGAAAGTAGATCCCAAAAAACGTATTTTGTTTGATCCCAAAGAAAGTATAGATTTTAATGGAAATACTGGACCGTTTATTCAATATACCTATGCCAGAATACAATCTTTATTACGCAGGGCTACTTTTGATTATACAGAGGAGGTTCGAATACGTTTACATCCAAAAGAAAAAGAAGTCATCAAACAATTACACGATTTTCCGGAAGTAATTACAAATGCAGCACTAAATCATAGTCCGGCTTTAATTGCCAATTACACGTTCGATTTGGTGAAAGCATTTAATTCTTTTTACCAAAGTGTTTCTATTTTTTCTGCCGATAGTGATGCGGAAAAAATCTTTAGAATTCAATTGTCTAAAAAGGTAGCAGAGGTTATTCAAAGAGCCTTTGGCCTATTAGGAATTGACATGCCGGAGCGTATGTAAATTTTGTAAACCGATTTGGGGTAGAAGTATGCTGAAGTTGGTAATTAAAAATACAAACAAGTTTGTTGACAAACTAATACATTTATGATGAGTCGATATTTACTTTCTGTTTTTCTCGTATTGTTTTTTAGCACTTGTACACCTCAAGTAAAAGAATCTTACCCGAAAAAAAAGATTTCAACTAAAAAGCAAGTCGTTACTACGTACCAATCCTCGATAGCAAAAGCGATAGATTGGGTGGATCATCTTCAATTGGATTTGGATTATATCCAAGAGAAAAAATTAGGTAGTAAAAAATTTTTAGCGGAATATTTGGGCTTCTATTGGCACAGCTATAAAGTGGCTCGAGATAGCTCAGTAAAAGCACAAATCAGGGCTAAAATCCAGCCGTATTACCGGTATACTAAAACAGCTAAATATCACAATATGGCTTTGCTTAGCGATAAACTTTTTAAGAAGAACTCTATGTCTTATCTTAGAGTATTATGGCTGTTAGATAACCTGGATTTTGACACAAACTTTTACCGAAAAGAAGTAGATAAGATTCAAGATAGATTAGATCAGCAAATGCCCATTCGTGGGAATTGGCAGAAGGCTGTTTTTAAAGAGTATTATGCGTATTTTAAGTTGAAGTTACCTGAAGCTTTGGTGCAATTTAAGGATGATAATGGTGTTATTGATCAAGCTTTACCTATAGAGCAATATACTAAAAATACCGCCTATAAGTTTACCCATTTTATCTTTGCCGCTTTCGAATACGGAAATAAACAACATCAGAATAGGTTTACAAAAAAACAGATGCATTACATCCAAGAGATACTGCCGAAATTGACGCATTATTATAGAGCTGTTAAACCCAATATTGATTTGTTAGGTGAGTTGGTAAGTTGTATGGTTTATTTGGGTTTTACCGATACGGAAGAGTTTGTTCTATCTTATAACTACTTGATAGGGCATCAAAACACAAACGGTTCTTGGGGGAATTATGAAAAAGCACGACAAAAAATAGGAGATGACATCAACTTTAGAGCTTATTTACATACTACATTAGTTGTAACTGAGGCCATTCTTGCTTATAACGAGGGTGAGTTTTTCGGATCATCTCATATGCGTAGTAAGTAGTAGACTTATATAGTTTTCCCCAATTGCTTGCCACTTAAGTGTTAAGTTGATGATTGGTGTTTGTTTTTAACTTAACCAGCTATATAATTTAGGTCCTATTACTATAAACATAACGATGTTTATAAATAACAATAGATCTCATAAAACAGAACAGTTACTATAATTATTAAGGGGGAATTAGTTTCATTAAGATTGTAGTAGGATGATTTTGACGAGGCTTTATTTGTTATAAATTATCTCAAAACTAAATCCAAATTTTTACCTTTGCACAAAATAGAAAACAAACACAAAATGACATACGATATTTTAGTATTAGGAAGTGGACCCGGCGGCTATGTGGCAGCTATTCGAGCTTCGCAGTTAGGGATGAAAGTAGGAATCATCGAAAGAGAAAATCTCGGGGGTATTTGCTTGAACTGGGGCTGTATTCCAACGAAGGCATTATTAAAATCAGCACAGGTTTATGAGTATTTAAAACACGTAGATCAGTATGGCCTTAGAGCAGAAGCTATAGATAAAGATTTTGAGGCAGTCGTAACTAGAAGTAGAGGTGTAGCCGAAAGTATGAGCAAAGGCGTAGCCTTTTTGATGAAAAAGAATAAAATTGATGTTATTGAAGGATTCGGAAAGTTGCTACACGATAAACAAATAGAAGTCACAACTCACGATAACACAAAGCAGGTTTTCAAAGCTAAAAATATAATAATTGCAACCGGAGCACGATCACGGGAATTACCTTCACTGCCCATTGATGGGGTAAAAATTATAGGCTATAGACAAGCTATGACATTAAAGGAACAACCTAAATCTATGATTGTTGTTGGATCCGGTGCAATAGGTATGGAGTTTGCGTATTTTTATAACAGTATGGGGACCGAAGTTACTATAGTTGAGTATTTGCCAAATTTGGTTCCTCTAGAAGATAAAGAGGTGTCTCGACAGATAGCACGCACAATGAAAAAAGCTAAAATTAAAGTGATGACAAGTTCCGAGGTTACAGCGGTAGATACCACTGGTGAAGGAGTTGTTGCCACAGTCAAAACCAAAAAAGGTGAAGAAAAGCTACGGGCAGATATCCTTTTATCGGCGGTAGGTATAAAAACTAATATTGAGAATATAGGTTTAGAAGACGTAGGTATTTTTACCGATAGAGACAAAATCTTAGTAACCGATTATTACGAAACCAACGTTTCCGGATATTATGCTATTGGAGATGTAGTTCCTGGTCCTGCTTTAGCCCATGTAGCTTCGGCAGAAGGTATAACTTGTGTGGAGAAAATTGCAGGTCTGCCTACAGAAACTATTGATTATAATAATATTCCCGCCTGTACCTATACCCAGCCTGAAATAGCTAGTGTGGGCCTAACAGAACAACAAGCCCTAGAGCAAGGTTATGATTTAAAAATAGGGAAGTTCCCATTTACGGCTTCGGGTAAAGCAAAAGCAGCAGGAACATCCGATGGCTTTGTTAAAGTTGTTTTTGATGCTAAATATGGTGAGTTCTTAGGCTGTCATATGGTGGGATCCGGGGTTACCGATATGATAGCAGAAGCTGTTTTGGCACGTAAAATGGAAGTTACCGGTCATGAAATTTTAAAGACCGTTCACCCTCACCCTACAATGAGCGAAGCCTTTATGGAAGCTGTGGCAGATGCTTATGATGAAGTAATACATTTGTAATTATGAAATCTGTAATTTTTCACTAAACACCGTTCGTTATATTGTTATAAAGTTAATTTCAGGCGCATTTTTTACTATATTTTCATTTTATCATTGAAATTGATGAATTATTTTCAATTTCAATTAAAAATAACTATCTTTGCCCCACATTAATTCTAAAAATACATTATTATGGCATTTGATATAGATATGATCAAAAAGGTATATCAAGAATTACCTTCTAAAATTGAGGCTATTCGTAAGCTAATAGATAGACCTTTAACCTTAACGGAGAAAATTTTATATACCCATCTACACCCTTCTACAAAACCGGAGGAGTTTAAAAGGGGGAAATCCTATGTTAATTTTGCCCCGGATCGAGTAGCTATGCAGGATGCTACTGCGCAAATGGCCTTGTTGCAATTCATGCAAGCCGGTAAAAATAAAGTAGCGGTCCCTTCTACGACACATTTAGACCATCTAATTCAAGCAAGAATTGGTGCCGATAAAGATTTACAAGAAGCTATCAATAAGAATAATGAAGTCTATAACTTTTTAGAATCGGTATCTTCTAAATATGGAATTGGTTTTTGGAAACCGGGAGCCGGAATTATTCATCAAGTGGTCTTAGAAAATTATGCCTTTCCTGGCGGTATGATGATCGGTACTGATTCGCATACGGTAAATGCAGGTGGATTAGGTATGATTGCTATTGGAGTAGGTGGTGCTGATGCGGTAGATGTTATGGCAGGTATGCCTTGGGAGCTTAAAATGCCTAAATTAATTGGGGTTAAGTTAACCGGAAAATTAAATGGATGGACAGCTCCAAAAGATGTTATCCTTGAAGTAGCTGGAATTTTAACAGCTAAGGGAGGAACCGGTGCTGTTATAGAGTATTTTGGTGAAGGCGCCTTAAGCTTGTCAGGTACCGGTAAAGGGACCATTTGTAATATGGGTGCTGAAGTAGGAGCCACTACTTCAACTTTTGGATACGATGCCAGTATGGAACGTTATTTACGGGCTACCAATCGTGCTGATGTAGCCGATTTAGCGAATCAGGTTAAAGAACATCTAACCGGAGATGCCGAAGTATATGCAAATCCTATAAACTACTTTGATGAACTCATTGAGATCGATTTAAATACTTTAACACCACATCTAAACGGACCGTTTACACCTGATTTGGCTACTCCAGTTTCTAAAATGAAAGATGCGGCAAAAAAGAATGATTGGCCTACAGATATTGAATGGGCTTTAATAGGGTCTTGTACCAATTCATCCTATGAAGACTTAACTAGAGCAGCTTCTATTATTAAGGATGCTTTAGATAAAGGTGTAAAACCTAAAGCAACTTTGGGTATTAACCCAGGATCAGAACAAGTTCGCTTTACGGCAGAAAGAGATGGCCTTATCGCTATTTTTGAACAAGCGGGAGCTAAAATATTTACCAATGCTTGTGGTCCTTGTATAGGTCAATGGGCACGGCCGGGTGCAGAAAAAGAAGAAAAAAATTCCATTGTGCATTCGTTTAATCGTAATTTTAGAAAAAGAGCAGACGGTAACCCCAATACTAATGCTTTTGTAGCTTCTCCAGAAATGGTAGCTGCCATTGCTTTATCCGGTAAATTGGATTTTAATCCTATTACAGATACCTTAATTAATGAAAAGGGAGAAGAAATTAAACTGGCTGTACCAACCGGATTTGAATTGCCACCTAATGGTTTTGATGTTGACGATAACGGCTATCAAGCACCGGCAGAAGATGGTAGTAATATAGAGATTTTAGTAGATCCTAAGTCTGATCGTTTACAGTTATTAACACCATTTGAACCCTGGAACGGTAAGGATTATACCGATATGAAACTATTGATTAAGGCCTTTGGTAAATGTACCACAGATCATATTTCTATGGCAGGTCCTTGGTTAAAATATAGAGGACATTTAGATAATATCTCTAATAACTGTTTGATTGGTGCCATCAATGCTTATAACATGGAAGCCAATAGTGTTAAGAGTCAATTAACCGGAGAATATGGTCCTGTCCCTGCTACTCAAAGAGCTTATAAAGCAGCTAACATCGCTACAGTTGTAGTAGGTGATGAGAATTATGGAGAAGGTTCGTCAAGAGAACATGCAGCTATGGAACCCAGACACCTCGGTATTAAAGTAGTGGTTGTAAAATCGTTTGCACGTATTCATGAAACAAATTTAAAAAAGCAAGGAATGCTTGGGCTAACTTTCATTAATCCTGCCGATTATGATAAAGTGCAAGAAGATGATACCATAGCCATTTTAGGCTTAACCGAATTTGCTCCAGGCAAGAATCTAATAATGCAATTAACACATGCCGATGGT
>JANTFW010000068.1 GCA_024763245.1 Flavobacteriaceae bacterium
CCCGATACTTTCACTTTAAAATCATCCAGTTGTACTCTCATTTTAGTAAGGATAGAAGCTACATCCATAGCTGTACATCCGGCTAGAGAAAGCAACATAAAGGGTTTAGGACGCGGGCCTCTATCTTTTCCACCCACTTTGGCATCGGCATCAATAATTATTTTGTGACCGTTTACTTCACCCTCAAATGCTAGGGTGTCGATCCAACTTATTTGTACTTCGTTACTTGACATATTTATGCTGTTTTTATGCCTGCAAAAATAGGAATATTATCAATTTATAGAACAGGTTTCATTTTTTTAAATGTGATAAAAGTTACTTTTTTGACTTTTAGCGGTATCCCATCCCGTAAAAATCATTTATATTTGCCTTCTCAAAAATGTTAAACATTCATTTACAATTAATTACCTAGACTAATGAAGCAGTTTTTATTATGGGTTGCCGCCGTTATTATTACTATAGCCGCTGTTATTTACCAACGTACTACAGGACCTACCTATCCTTTTAAAGGAAGTGTAACAGCACAAGGAAAGGTGTATAAATACAAACTACTACGAACCCATGAGACAACTGGCGGAGCTGTCATTAGTTTGCCAAAAATAGATACGGATGACTTTAGCGTGTTTTTAAAGTACAAACGTTTTCAAACTAAAGATTCTTTAACGGTTCTTCCCTTTGTATTAGATGGCGATACCTATAAGGCCGCTTTACCGGTACAGCCGGCAGCCGGAAAAATGGAATATTTTGTTTCAGGTCATATCGATAACAAATCATTTAGAGTCCCGGAGGAGGGCGAAGATAATATTGTCTTACGCTATAAAGATCCGGTGCCTTCGGGAGTATTATGGCCGCATGTGTTTATGATGTTTTTTGCTATTCTATTTGGTATGCGAGCAGCTCTTAGTGCTTTTTTTGATACTAAAACAATGAGAAGATGGGCTCTAGTGGCACTAGTTGGGATGACTATTGGGGGTATGGTTTTAGGCCCTATTGTGCAAAAATATGCTTTTGGCGAATATTGGACAGGTTTTCCATACGGTGGTGATTTTACGGATAATAAAATGCTTATTATGTGGCTTTCTTGGGCCGTTGCCATTGCCATTATAGGGTTTAAACCTAAAAAAAATGAAAAAATCAGTCGTGTTGTCGTTATTTTAGCCACTGTAGTAATGACTATGGTATATATGATTCCACACAGTATGGGAGGTTCAACGCTAGATTATGATAAGGTCGATCAAGGGATTAATCCTTCTGATGCCATTAAAACGGGTAAGCATTAAAATTTTTAATACAGAACTTAGTTGATATTGATGACGCAAGCTTGGATTCACATACTGATAGTTCATATTCCTGTTCTGGGTAGCTTTTTAGTGGTTTTTTTAGGAATACGTGCTATTCAAACAACACAAGTTGCGGCTTATAAAACCTTTTATTGGAGTAGTTTCTTTATTGCCATAACAGCAAGTATTGCCTATTTTTCAGGACCGGAAACTGCAACTTGGGTGCAAGATCATATGACACATTTTTCCAAAGAAATAATAGAGAATCATGCACTTTGGGGTCGTATTGGTTTTTCTGTAGCTGTTCTAAGTGGTCTGGTTGGTATTATGGCTATTGCCAACTATGCACAAGAAGAAAAACCACATAAATCTATTCCTTGGATTTTGCTTGGTATCAGTGTGATGGTATTTTTAATTTTTCTCTATACAGCACATCTTGGAGGTAGCATTAGACGCCCCGACCTTGTCTAGAAACCAAAAATAGGATTAAGCTAGTTTTTTAAAAGCTTTACGCTTTCATAAAACCCTTAATATGTCGGTTAATGAAAAAATCTTACATTTGACTGTTGAATTTAAATAAATGTAAGTCAACGGTTCAAATATGTAATTTATGAAATATCATTTACTAGTCCTATTGGCATTATTCCACGGTGTAATTTTTGGGCAATATACAGAAGTTATTAACTCCAAACGCCCCGGTTTTTCCGAAAGTCCTTTTGGTATAGGTACTAAGGTGTATCAGATAGAAACCGGTGGTTTTTATCAGTATAATGCTAAGCCGCAGTTAACAACAAAACGTAATTCCGGTGGGATGGATCTTTTTTTACGCAGCGGATTACTATGGGAAAAATTGGAAGTAAACATAGGTTTTACTTACCAACATGATAATGTATTGGATGATGTGTTATTAGAGAATACATTTGTTCAAAGTGGTTTTAGTCAATTTACCATTGGAGCAAAGTATCTGTTTTATATGCCTAAATACAAAGATCCGCATAAAGAGATTAGGAGCTGGAAAAAAAAGTGGGCTTTTGATACTAAACGACTTATTCCATCTATTGGTCTGTATGCCGGGTTAAACACCAACCTGTTAGGTGTAGCTTACAAAGCACCTTCAATGAGCCCTAAGGTAGTCTTATTGTTGCAAAACGATTTTTCACCGTACTTAATTTGGGTCAATAATATTGTAGGAGATTATTTAACTTTGGATGACCAGCGTACTTTGGGTTATATCTCAACTTTATCTTATTCGATGACAGATCGTTTTTCTATATTTGGAGAAACACAGGGTATGTTTACCAAGAACACCAAAGAGTTTCTTTTTGGTGGTGGATTTGCCTATTTGCCTACAAAAAATATGCAGATTGATATTTTTGCCCGACATGAAATAGAATTCGATTACCTAAATCTTTATGGTGGATTGGGCTTTTCTTGGCGTTTGGATAGACACAAAGATAAGGTCATCTATAAAAAGAGCAATAAAGATGTAGGAAGTGGTAAGATTGGAGCTAAAAAAGGGAATTTCTTCAGTAGATTATTCAAAAAGAAAAAATCAGGGTCCAAGAAACGAAGAAGAAGGAGACGTTAATTAGCGGTAGGAAAACCACAGTGTACAATATGCAACTTTTTTATCAAGATACTTTACAGGAGGACTCGACATCTTTTACCTTCGAAAAAAATGAAAGCAGGCACATTGTGCGCGTTCTCAGAAAAAGAGAAGGAGATTTAATACATATTACAAATGGTAGGTTGGGATTTTTTGTAGCCGAAATTGTAATAGCAGATGAAAAAAAATGTAAGGTAAAAATTGTCGAAGTAATTCATAAATCTCCGAATCGAAATTATAGATTACAAATAGCAATTGCACCTACCAAAAGTACAGACCGTTTTGAGTGGTTTTTAGAAAAAGCCACTGAAATTGGTGTTGATGATATTTTTCCAATCATCTGCAAACACTCGGAACGTAAGGTAATTAAAGAGCAACGTTTGCAAAAAGTACTGGTTACCGCTATGAAGCAGTCCTTGCAATATCAACTTCCCGTATTACATAAAGCAATGAGCTTTGACGCTTTTTTAAAACGTCCTAATGATGCTGAAAAATACATTGCGTATTGCGAAAATCAAACCCAAAAATCTACGAGAAATCAATTGAACAAGCTGCTAAAACCAGCCGGTACGTATTGTATATTAATTGGTCCAGAGGGCGATTTTTCTGCTGATGAGATAGCTTTGGCTTTTCAAAACAAATTTATTCCCATATCTTTGGGAGCTACTAGATTGCGTACCGAAACAGCCGGTATTGTGGCAGCACATACCGTCCGTTTATTAAATGATTTTTATGAGTAAACCGAACAGTAAATCAGTTATCTTATCACACTTGTATACCTATCAAATCTTATTGGTGTCTTTGGTATTTGTCGTTTTTCAAACCAAAGCTCAGGAGTTGGCAACATTAGAATATGGAGGTGGTGGCGATTGGTATGCTAACCCAACTTCTTTGCCCAACCTTATCCGGTTTTGTAACGAAAACGTTCATACTGTAATTCCAGAGAAACCTACCTCGGTTAAAGCCGCTTCCCTAGCTATTTATAACTATCCTATTTTGTTTATTACAGGTCACGGGAATGTGCTATTTACAGAGGAAGAGGTAGATGCTTTAAGAAAATACCTTACTTCGGGTGGTTTTATTCATATTTCTGATAACTACGGAATCGATAGCTATATCCGAAGGGAGTTTAAAAGAATATTTCCGGAATTAGAATTCCAAGAAGTCCCTTTTGACCATCCCATCTATCATCAAACCTTTAATTTTGATAATGGGGTTCCTAAAATTCACGAACACAACGGGAAAAGTCCGCAAGGCTTTGGGCTTTTTTACAAAGGAAAGCTGGTCTGTTTTTATGATTATGAGAGTGATTTAAGCGATGGTTGGGAAGCCCCCGAAGTACATCATGACCCCCCGGAAATTAGGCTGAAAGCCCTTCAAATGGGAGCCAATATTATCCAATTTGCTTTTACGAATTAAAGGATTTACACATTGAACGAGATAGATCAAATACAAATAAATTTTAGTACAGCAGAATTATACACCTTAGATATTGCCTTGGCAATTATTATGTTTGGTGTGGCTCTAGATATCCAACTTATAGATTTTAAACGTTTGTTACAACAACCTAAAATAGTCTTAGTCGGTGTATTTTCGCAGTTTATTCTTATGCCTGCCTTAACTTTTTTAATTGTTGTAATAGCTAAACCGTCCCCTAGCATTGCGCTAGGTTTAATAATGGTAGGTGCTTGTCCGGGTGGAAATGTATCCAATTATATGAGTAAATTGGCTAAAGCAAATCCGGCCTTGTCGGTTAGTTTAACGGCTTTTGCCACCCTATTATCTGTAGTAATGACACCTTTTAATTTTGAGTTTTGGGGAAGTATGTATGCCCCAACACGTGCATTGCTAAAAGAAGTAAGCTTAGACCCTTTTGCCCTAGCCAAATTAGTAAGTTTAATCTTAGGTGTGCCTCTTGTTGCCGGTATGCTTGTTAGACATTATTTTCCCAATTGGGCTGAATATATTGGAACGCTTTTAAAGCCACTTTCGTTTTTATTCTTTTTAGTTTTATTGGCCTTGGCTTTTCATCAAAACTGGGATATTTTTAATAAACACATTCATTATGTTTTTTGGATTGTGGTATTACACAATCTATTGGCTTACATTCTTGGTTTTCAAACCGCGCGAATTTTTAAGTTAGAATTTAAAGAACGCAAGACACTGGCTATAGAAACAGGAATTCAGAACTCCGGTTTAGGTTTATTGTTAATTTTTGGTTTTTTTCAAGGTTTAGGCGGGATGGCATTATTGGCTGCTTTCTGGGGAGTTTGGGATATTTTATCCGGTTTGGTGCTGGCCTATTATTGGAGTCTACAAGCAAAGAGGAAAGAAGCGATTGAAAATAGGACTATGGGTTTATGAAAAAATTTTGGTATAAAACGGTACGCCTATTTGTTCATCTGGGATTGCATGCTTTTTTTAAAAAAATAAAAGCTGTTGAGCTTGAAAAATTACCTACGAATACCCCTTATTTATTTGTTGCCAATCATAGAAATGGACTAATTGATCCTATTCTAATTGCAATTACCAAAAAATCTATTATTTTTCATTTTTTAACCCGTGCAAGCGCCTTCAAAAATAGGATTGCTGATGTGTTATTGAGGAGTATAAATATGTTGCCTATTTATAGAATTAGAGATGGAAAAAACAGCGTACAACAGAATCAAGAAATTTTTGAAGCTTGCTATACTGTTTTCGATAAAAAAGAGAGTGTTCTTATGTTTCCCGAAGGGAATCATGGGCTTCCTCGAAGGGTGAGACCTCTAAGAAAAGGCTTTACCAGAATTGCATTGGGGTATCTCAAAAAGAATCCAACAAAAAAACTTAAAATTGTACCCGTTGGGATTAATTATTCGAATATGCATCGAATAGGAAGCAGTGTTAGTATTTACTATGGTAAACCTATAGATACAAACGATTATTTTCGGATGGAAGATGAAAAAGAGGCTGTTGATCAGTTGAAAACGCGAGTAGCTAACCAGTTAAAGCAATTAACAACACATATCGATGATTTAAATCAACATGATCAAATTGAACGTGCTTTAGCTGCTGAAGGGATTGATTTTTTAGATCCTTTTAAAAGTAATACACGCCTAAAAACTAAACATAAAAGCGACGATGATTTAGTTCCTTCGAATAAGAAAAAATCAGTAGTTCAAGGGATGCTCTATCTAATGTTTAGTTTGAATACTTTTATTCCTATTGTCATTTGGAAATTGAATAAAGCAAAGATAAAAGATGAGGTTCTTAAAAACACGTTTAAATTTGCTATGAGTATTGCCCTTATTCCCTTATTTTATCTGTTGCAGGCTATTTTTATTGGGCTTTTTATAAATTATAAATATGCGATTGCGTATCTTTTAGTTAGTCTATTCGTCTTATATGCGTATAAAAATACGCTTTATTCTACAAGTCATTCTAACACATAAAAATAACTGTGATATTTTATTTAGAAGAGGGTTTATACGGATAGGCTAACCACAAATCCTTCGTGATTTCGAATATTAAAAACAGTACCATCTTTAAACAACAAATATTGTCCCTTGATGCCGGTTACCATTCCTTCATAAAAGGGTGTTTTTTCTAAATTTAAACTTTTAATTCTTTTAGGATATTTCAGTACCGGATAATCCAGATGAACTTCTTGTCCATTGCCAATAAAATAATCTTGAACTTCTTTGGGTAAAAAAACTTTGAGTTTATCCCGCCATGAGGTTAAGGATACCTCTTCAACTTCATTGGTTAGCATTTTACGCCAATTGGTTTTATCACTGACATGTTTTTTTAAGGCAACTTCTGCCACACCGGCCAGATAGCGATTGGGAACTTCAAGGATTTCTAGAGCTTCATGTGCTCCTTGATCAATCCATCGAGTAGGAACCTGCGTTTTACGGGTCACACCCACTTTTACATTGCTGGAATTAGCGAGATATACAATATGAGGTTTTAATTGTACTTCTTTTTCATAGGCTAAATCTCTATCTGCAATGCCTAGATGAGCTTTGCTTAGTTCCGGTTGCATTATCCAGTCTCCGGCTTGGGGTAATTTATAATAGCAATCATAGCAATAGCCTTGTCGAAATAGTTTTTTGTCTTTTCGACATCCCATACACTGATACTGTTCAAATTGTAGGCTGATTTTTTTCCCTAATAGCTGATTTACTTGGATAAAATCGGTATCCATATCCAAATAATAGTGAATAGGGTGGGTGTTTTCAGTCTGCATTTTGCGGAGAACGGCTTTGTAAATCATAGGCGTCAATTGAAACAGCAAAGTACAAAAAAAAGCGTTTCCCTAAGAAAACGCTTTTTATTTTTTAAAATAAAAATAAGATATTTTCCTTATTCTGTTTATTTAGTTTTATGTGATGCTACATATTTTTCTGCTGCATCACCAGTCAATTCTTCTTTTGTGGTTTGTACTGTTCCGTCTTGGTTGGTAGTAGTTGTTGAAATTTTAACACGCGTAGTAATGTCATCGGTAATTACCTCAACATTTTTAGTTATTTCAGTTGCATTATCTGTATTTGATGCTTCCACTTTTTCAATAATCATTGTAGATTCTGTTTCAGGAGTTAAAACTTCTGTTCCCCAAATTTGATATAATGATGGAGCGATAACAAGTGCTACTACAGACATAAGTTTAAGCAGTATATTTAAGGAAGGGCCTGAAGTATCTTTAAAAGGATCACCAACCGTATCTCCGGTTACGGCAGCCTTATGGACTTCAGAACCTTTTCCGTATTCTATACCGTCGATAGTAACTCCATCTTCAACCATTTTTTTGGCATTATCCCAAGCACCTCCGGCATTAGATTGAAAAATGGCCATCAATACACCGGTTACGGTTACACCGGCTAATAAGCCTCCTAACATTTCAGGACCCCCTAAGAAACCAACCGCTACAGGGGTTACAACGGCTAAAATACCAGGTAATACCATTTCTTTAATAGAAGCCTCTGTTGAAATAGCTACACATTTTTCATACTCTGCTACTCCATCGGCTTTTTCGAATATAGTTTTTTCCTCATCAGTTGCTTTAGACATATCAGCGTCGTATTTATTCATAATAACTAAAGCTTTTTTCAACTCTGGTATTTCACTAAATTGGCGTCTAACCTCTCCAATCATAGCCATAGCTGCACGACCTACAGCACCCATAGAAAGTGCTGAAAACACAAAGGGTAACATACCGCCTACCAGCAGACCCGCCATAACAGTAGATTTAGATATATCTATACTATTGATATGTGCTTGTTGCATAAAGGCAGAGAATAGAGCCAGTGCAGTTAATGCAGCAGAAGCAATGGCAAAGCCCTTTCCGATAGCTGCTGTTGTGTTACCAACGGCATCTAATTTATCGGTGCGTTCACGTACTTCTTTGGGTAGTTCAGACATCTCGGCAATACCTCCTGCATTGTCAGAGATAGGACCATATGCATCAACAGCTAATTGAATACCGGTATTAGCTAGCATACCAACGGCAGCAATAGCAATACCGTATAATCCGGAAAATTTATAGGATAAGATAATGGCTGCTGCTATTAAAATAATAGGCACAGCTGTACTCATCATACCCACACCTATACCGGCAATAATATTAGTAGCCGATCCGGTTGCTGATTGTTTGACAATTCCCGTAACAGGTTTTGTTCCTGTTCCGGTATAATACTCTGTGATTTTTCCTACACCTAAACCGGCTAATAATCCTACGATGGTAGCGATAAAAACACCCATTGAACTGTAATCATGACCTTTATAAGACCAAGCCTCCGGTAAAAATTGTTTTATCATAAAATAAGATACGACAATCATAATACCTGCTGATAAAAACTCGCCAATGTTTAGTGCCGTTTGAGGATTGCCTCCTTCTTTAGTTTTTACAAAGAAAGTCCCAATGATGGATACAATAATACCAACTCCAGCAAGAGCAAGGGGTAACATTATTGGGCCTAATTGATTTGCTGAAAATTCAGGAATGGTAAAGAAGGCAGCTCCTAAAACCATAGTGGCGATTATAGAACCTACAAATGACTCAAATAAGTCGGCGCCCATACCTGCGACATCACCTACATTATCACCTACGTTATCTGCGATTGTAGCAGGGTTTAGAGGATGATCTTCCGGAATACCGGCTTCAACTTTTCCTACTAGGTCTGCACCTACATCGGCTGCTTTAGTATAGATACCACCACCTACACGAGCAAAGAGTGCAATAGAGGAAGCTCCTAATGAAAAACCGGACAATACATTGAGTACTGTGGTTATGTTAGCCATAGTTTCTACACCATATATTTTACTATAGACTAAGAATAAGATACTCAGTCCAAAAACACCTAAAGATACCACACCTAGTCCCATTACAGCACCTCCGGAAAAAGCTACCTCTAGTGCTTTGTTTAAAGATGTTCTTGCGGCATTAGTGGTACGTACATTGGCTTTGGTGGCCACACGCATGCCAATATAGCCGGCTAGTCCCGACATAAGCGCTCCCACTACAAATGATACTGCAACAAGCGCTGTAGAGTGTTCCTCGGTACTTCCTTTAAATACGAGCAGTACAGCTACTGCAATAACAAAAAAAGCTAGAACTTTGTATTCTGCTTTTAAAAAGGCCATAGCTCCATCGGCTATATGTTTGGCAATATGTGCCATTTTCTCTGTTCCTATCTCTTGTTTACTGACCCATGAGGATTTAATAAACATATAGATAAAGCCTATAATAGCTAATACAGGCAAAATAATTGTGATGTTCTCCATAACTTTGGTTAAGATATTCTGATTTATTGAATTCGTTAAAATGTTTGCAAAAGTAGTGAAATTCTGATAGATAACAAGTTGTATTATTTAATAAATGACTTTTTTAAATAAAAAATCCAGAGTATTCATAAAATACTCTGGATTTTACTATGGGGTTACTAGTTTTTTAATCAAAATCTTGGTTTACACCAATATCGGCTTTCTGTACATTAATAGCTTCCTTAGAAGAACCTTTGACCACAAAAGCAATTAAATGAATATTATCAGGGTTGTGAACATCACTAGTACCTGTTCCAACGGGTATGGCAACATTAAATGTTCTAGTATAAATATCTCCAGCTTCAGTCTCTGATGATGGAATGACATCTCCATAAACATCGGTAAAGGCTTTTCTTACTACATTGTTGTGTTCAAAATTAGGAATGGGATTACCAAGTTGATAAACCGGTGTAGAAGAATCATCATTATAATAATTCGTTTGATCGTAATGTAATCCGTCTTCAACAACATATAAAACTAATTTTAGTTCTTCGGTATAGGTTAAATCAAAACCTACTTTAACGGTAATCTCTAAATCATTTCCTGTTCTTGTAGAATTAATACCTAATCCTAGACCAACTAATTCTGCTTGTGCATCATTTAATTGTCCTTGTGATTCATCCCAGGTATTGATCCTATTAAATTTTCCGGTAGGAAATCCGGAAATACCAAAAGTGCTTTCCATACTATTCGCATATTCATATAGCATTGGCGTGTCATCGTGTATAGCTGCAGGTATGATATTCGCATTTTGGGCTACAGCATCTTCTAGTTTCCACCATAACCTTGGGCAATAACCACACCAAGTCCCGGTGTAATCTTCTACTAAAACTTTAGTGGTATAAGAAGGTGTTACTGCTGAAAAGTTTTCTGTATTACTTTGGATAGCATCATAAATGGCATAGACTTCAAAATCTCCAGCGGTATTTGCAGTATAAGTGTTCCCTGTAATAGCAGAGCCATCAAGATAAAATGTAGCCGTATTTGATAAATCTCTCCCCAAATTATCTTGTGCAGTAAAAGTAACAGTTTGAGAGGTGAAAATAGTTGGGTTACTAACACTTACGCTTAGGGCACTATATCCAATGGTTGCCGTAGCTGTAATAGTAGGTGAAACAATAATATCACCCACTTTAGCATAGATTTCATAATCTCCGGGAGTAGTTGGGTCATAAGAATCTCCGGTAATTTCTGTATCATTTACA
>JANTFW010000069.1 GCA_024763245.1 Flavobacteriaceae bacterium
AAGATATTAATTGTTGAAGACGAAGCTTCAATCAGACGTGTATTAAAAAAGATAATTGTAGAAGAAAGCAATACCTATGAGGTATTTGAGGCGCAAGATGGTATGCAAGCTATTGAGTTAATTAAAGAAAATGATTACGATCTTGTCTTGTGTGATATTAAAATGCCTAAAATGGATGGTGTTGAAGTATTACAATACAGCAAAAAAATAAAACCGGAATTACCTTTTTTGATGATTTCCGGACATGGAGATTTAGAAACAGCGGTGAGCACTATGCGATTAGGTGCTTTTGATTATATCTCTAAACCCCCGGATTTAAATCGTTTGTTAAATGCAATTCGGAATGCTTTAGATACGAAAGAATTAATTGTTGAAAATAAACGTCTCAAAAAGAAGGTTAGTAAAACCTATGAGATGATAGGTCAAAGCGAAGGAGTCACGCATATTAAAGAGATTATTGAGAAAGTGGCACCTACCGAAGCACGTGTGCTTATTACAGGAGAAAACGGAACAGGAAAAGAACTTGTGGCCCATTGGCTTCACGAAAAAAGTTCACGAAGTAAAGGACCTATGATAGAAGTAAACTGTGCGGCCATACCTTCTGAGCTTATTGAAAGTGAATTATTCGGGCACCAAAAGGGTTCGTTTACCGGTGCTAGTAAAGATCGTGCCGGAAAGTTTGAAGCCGCAAATGGAGGTACCATTTTTTTAGATGAAGTTGGTGATATGAGTTTATCTGCTCAAGCAAAAGTGTTACGCGCCCTTCAAGAGCATAAAATTTCAAGGGTAGGAAGTGATAAAGATATCAAAGTAGATGTACGTGTGATTGCTGCCACAAATAAAAATTTAAAAGAGGAAATTAATAATGGTAAATTTAGAGAAGATCTTTACCACCGTCTAGCTGTGATTCTCATTAAAGTCCCCGCACTTAATAATCGTAGGGAAGATATCCCACTACTCATTGAATATTTTGCAAAAAAAATTGCTGATGAACAAGGTAATATTGTTAAGAAATTTACACCTAAAGCCATTACACTACTACAAGAGTATAATTGGACAGGGAATATTCGTGAATTGAGAAATGTAGTAGAGCGATTAATGATTTTGGGTGGATCGGAAGTATCGGAAGAGGATGTAAAACTATTTGCCAGCAAATAACATCCTTTCTTACAGCTGTCTCGACATTCTAAAACTAGCTACTAATGTTCAGTAGTACAAGCCCTGAAAATAAAAAAAACTTTTTCCTTGTTTATTACGAAAAAATACGTAAATTGCACTCAGAAATTCAAACCAAATATAACAGCCCTTATATAAATTTTTTGTTACCCCCATTATATTTTTAGGTAATTAAAAATTTATGAAAGATGTTATGCTCTACCACGTATTTTAATCAAAAATTGAATTCAGAGTTTGATAACAAACTCTTAATATCGTCTATTTTCCAATTCTCAACAATTAAAACTAAAGCTATGAAAACTTTAATTGCTGTGCTAATTCTATTTAGCACAAACCTCTATGCACAAAAAACAGCAGTTCCCGACATGAAATTTGAACGGGCACTTATTGATTTAGGTATTGACAAAGATAAGGCTGTTAATGGTCTAGTCGACACTAATGCATTAGCTACAATTACAACACTTAATGTCGCTAATAAAGGTATCTTTGATTTAACAGGGATCGAAGATTGTACTGCTCTCGAAACACTCGATTGTTCCAACAACAAATTAGCACGAATAAATACTAGCACTCTGAAAAACCTAAATACTTTAGTGTGTAATAAAAATCATTTAACTGAATTAGATTTAAGTAAAAATATAAATTTACAAACACTGGCTTGCAGTATAAATAATTTAGAAAGCCTAGATTTGAGCACTAATATACTTATACGGAAAGTATCTTGTAGCGACAATAAACTTAAAACACTTACTATTAATAATGATACACTCATATATTTAAACTGTAATAATAACCAGCTTAGCGAATTGGAGCTTAGTGAAGCCATTAACCTAGAGAAACTCTTATGTAGTAGTAATAAATTAGAACGATTAGATTTAAAAAACAGCAAATCATTAACCAAACTAATATGTAATGACAATTTACTTAATGGATTGTGTATAAAAAATGGAAATAATGAAAAATTAAGCGTTGTTAATGCAACACTTAACCCAAGATTAAGCTGTATTGAAATTGACGACTCCAATCAAACATCAAGTTCATGGTTTAAAAATTTGGAAACGGAATTCTCTACTAATTGTTGTACCTATATCGAAGACCCGAAATTTGAAAAATTACTCATAGAATGGGGTTACGACACCGAACTGGATGGGAAAGTGCTAAGTGCAGCAATTGAAGATGTCCGCTTTTTAGATGTTTCTAGAAAAAATATCTCAAGTCTTAAAGGTATAGAGGGTTTTATCTCACTAGAAAAATTGCATTGTTACAGTAATGAATTAACAGATTTGGATCTCAGTAATAATATTTTACTTAAAGAGGTACGATGTCAAAATAACAAATTAAAAAGACTAAACATTACCGGTTTAGATGCTCTAGAAAATCTAAGTTGTAATAAAAATGTGCTTAGCTCAATTGATCTAAGCACTACTAATTCGCTTAAAAATCTTGATATATCCGGTAATAGTATTACTAATTTAAAAATAGATAAGCTTACACAATTAATTACCCTTTCATGTGCCAACAACAAACTAAACCAGCTAAATCTAACAAACAACACAGCGCTTATTAAACTGGATTATAGCCACAACTTTATTAAGAGTATTGCGCTTAACCAACTCAGGAATCTTACCGAGATAAAAAGTGCTTCGAACGAACTAAAACAATTGGATGTTAGTAAAAATCCAAAACTCACCTATTTAGATTGTAGTGATAACCAGTTACAATCCATTGTTTTAAATAATCCTTTTTTATCTTACCTAGATTGCAATAATAATACGTTAAGTGTATTAGACCTTAACACTACTATGATGCTAAAAAACATAGACTGTAGTAATAATGCACTAAAACAATTAGATATTACGAATCTCAATGATCTGACCAAACTGACTATGAGTAATAATTTCTTTACTGAAATTAACACAGATTCAAACTTAAAGTTAAAAAGTTTAAACTGTAACAATAATCAAATAGAGAACCTTTATCTGAACAAAAATACAGCACTTACCGACTTATATTGTGCCAATAATGCAATGAGACACTTAAATATTGATGGTTTAACAAAACTTGATAAGCTATATTGTCCTCACAACAAACTAAAACACTTGGATCTACGATCAAATGTCTCCTTAACCAATATTAAATGCTATAATAATTATTTAACTTCTTTATACATTAATAATGGTAATAACACTAAAATTACCACTTTTGATGCAGAAAAGAACAACTTTTTATCTTGCATACAGGTTGATGATGCCGGAGCTGCTTTTTCAGGAGTGGGAAGTTATAAGAATTGGAAAAAGAATGAGATTGCCCAATTTAATGAAAACTGTGATACAGAAATTTCTTTAAAATATAAGTAAAACTCTTGGGATAAGTTAAAGGGCTAACAAATATGTATTTGTTAGCCCTTTGTGTTTTATAAAAATAAAACGACTATTAATCTCTTAAAATAGCTCTTGATATTACAATTTGCTGAATTTCAGAAGTCCCCTCATAAATCTGAGTAATCTTGGCTTCACGCATCAATCGCTCTACGTGGTACTCTTTTACATACCCGTATCCACCGTGTATTTGAACCGCCTCAGTAGTTACTCGCATCGCCATTTCGGCAGCATAATATTTAGCCATTGCACCGGATAAATCATAATTATTGTGTTGATCTTTATCCCAAGCCGCTTTCATACATAAGTGACGTGCTGCATCTATCTCTACTTTCATATCTGCCAATTTAAAAGCAATAGCCTGATGCCTACTAATCTCTTTACCAAAAGCTTTACGTTCTTTAGAATATTGCAAGGCCCGTTCATAAGCCCCCGATGCTATACCTAATGCCTGAGAAGCTATACCTATTCTACCGCCCGATAGTGTTTTCATGGCAAACTTAAAACCAAAACCATCTTCTCCGATACGATTTTCTTTTGGAACCTTCACATCGGTAAACAATAAGGAATGCGTATCAGATCCTCTAATACCCATCTTGTGTTCTTTAGGACCTACAACAAACCCTTCCATACCCTTCTCGACAATAAACGCATTAATACCGTGATGTCCTTTCTCAGGATGGGTATGTGCAATTACTAAATAGATATCAGCATTCTTACCGTTGGTAATCCAGTTTTTAGTACCATTTATCAGATAATAATCTCCTTTATCTTCGGCGATAGTTCTTTGTTTTGTAGCATCACTTCCAGCTTCGGGCTCGCTAAGCGCAAATGCTCCTAATTTTTCGCCAGTTGCTAATTTTGTCAAATATTTTTGTTTTTGTTCTTCTGTTCCGTATGTTTCAAGCCCCCAACAAACCAATGAATTGTTTACCGACATCACGACCGAGGCTGAAGCATCCACTTTAGATATTTCTTCCATGGCCAGTACATACGAAATAGCATCCATACCTCCACCTCCATATTTGGGGTCAACCATCATACCCAAAAAGCCAAGTTCACCCATCTTTTTTATTTGTTCAGCAGGAAATTCTTCTTTTTCATCACGTTCAATAACGCCGGGCAGCAATTCTGTTCTAGCAAAGTCACGTGCTGCATCACGAATCATTATTTGTTCTTCTGTTAAACTAAAATCCATATATTTCTAAAATTTATTAAGTTAAAAGTAATATTCTGGTTAATCTTTCAATAATTGTCGGGCAATAACTAACTTTTGAATTTCTGTAGTTCCTTCACCAATCGTGTTAAGTTTGGCATCTCTATAGAATTTTTCTACAGGAAAGTCCTTTGTATAGCCATAACCACCATGAATTTGAATTGCTTCCGTTGCTACTTTTACACCCACTTCAGAAGCATACATTTTTGCCATAGCTCCAATCTTAGTCATCCGTTTCCCTTGATTTTTTAGGGATGCTGCCTTATGTAGTAATAATTCAGATGCCTCTATTTCTGTAGCCATATCGGCAAGTTTAAAAGAAATGGCTTGAAACTTGGCGATAGGCTTTCCAAATTGCTCTCTCTCTTTAGCATACTTTATGGAAGCCTCTAGAGAACCTTTTGCAATACCAAGTGCTAGAGATCCTATAGAAATACGGCCACCATCAAGTATTTTTAAGGCTTGTACAAATCCATCTCCAATTTGTCCCAATATCTGATCTTTATGAACACGGCAATTATCAAAAACTAATTCAGCTGTTTCCGAAGCCCGCATCCCCAGTTTATTTTCTTTCTTACCCGAAGAAAATCCGGGAGTTCCCCTTTCAACAATAAATGCCGTCACTCCTTTTTTGTCTCCTTTTTCTCCGGTTCTTGCCAATACTACCGCTACTTGACCCGATTTACCATGGGTAATAAAGTTTTTGGCTCCATTTAACACATAATAATCTCCGTCTTTTTTAGCCGTAGTAGACATATTTCCGGCATCCGATCCTGTATTGTGCTCGGTTAGTCCCCAGGCACCTATCCATTCACCGGAAGCAAGCTTGGGTAAGTATTTCTTTTTTTGAGTCTCATTTCCAAAGGCCAAAATATGTCCGGTACACAACGAATTATGTGCCGCCACAGATAAGCCAATAGAGGAGTCTACTTTTGAAATTTCTTCGATAACTCTAATATAATCGTGATAATTCAAGCCCGAACCACCGTACTCTTCAGGCACAAGAACTCCCATTAATCCAAGCTCTCCCAATTTTTTAAAAAGTGCAATGGGAAAGGTTTGAGATTCATCCCATTCCATCATATACGGACGAATATGCTTTTCTGCAAAGTCCCTAATTGCCGCTGCAACTAATTGCTGAGTTTCTGTTATTTCGTAATTCATTATGCTTGTCTATTTAATTCCGATAAAGAAGAATAAGAACAATATGTTACTTCATTATTCGGCTGTCAAATATAAGCTAATTCTATCAAACTTATCTAAAGGAAACCCTTCAATTTTTTTCAACTCCTCCAAAGATTGTATTTCGGCCATTTCATCTCTGTATTCAAAGATTTTTTTGGTTAACTCATAATCCATATAGGGTGCATGAAGCACCTCTTTAAAAGAGGCCGTATTAATATTTATGGGCGTAATATCGGGTTTATTGATTACCGTGAATCGTTGTAAGACTTTATCGGCTACTTCCTTATCCAGATACCAAACCTCATAAAGCTGCTCATCAATCAAATAACCGTGCAATTTTTGTCTGTATTTAATAATTCTATTGGCTAATTTTTCACCAATACCTTTTATCTTGATTAAGTCTTGTTTTGTAGCGGTATTTAAGTCGTTTTTAACCCCAGAAAAAGCTGCTTCCTCCATCTTTTTCTCACTCGATTTGTTCCACTTCTTTTGTTTCAATAACGAAGACTTATTCTTTTGTTGTAACCAATCAGGAAATTTAAAATAAGGAGTTAATACTGCCAATAAACTATCGCTCACGCCACTTACTTGCTGAAATTCTTTAACCGAATTGATATACTTTCCTTTTTTTCTATATGCCAGCAACTTATCAATTTCTTCTGTAGATAATCCCAGTTTATATCCTTTATAATCCGTAATAAAACTAGGGTTAAATAGATAAACTTTAGGCTTTTTATTGTCTAATTCAAGTTCCTTTAATGAATCTATTTGCTTTTGAAATGCCGTAATTTCTCGTGATGATAATTCGATGGAATCTATAGGCCTAGAAAAATCAAAATAATACAATACAAATTGTAATCCCACAATGATTAGAAGCAAGGACAGAATCCCTATACGTTGGGATTTATTAAAAGCAGGCGGTAGAACAGAAAAAGGCATCTTTACATCTTTTACACTAGCAATAATGGTATTGTAAAGATATACATTTTTTTATTTGCCTCTTCTAAAAATTCAGAATTTGTTACAAATCATCTGAAAAAGCTTAATCAAAACAGCTTAACGTCATTCTTACTGTTTTTCTTCTTTAGAATAGCCGATAGCCAACAAATAACGCTTAATCTCTTTTCGCACTTCGGGTGCCAGTAGTAGAAGACCTATAATATTAGGGAAAACCATGGCAAAAATCATCGCATCTGAGAAATCGATAACAGAGCCTAAACTGGATGATGAACCTATTACCACAAAAATTAAGAATAATACTTTATAGGTAGTATCCGTTTTTTTACTTCTTCCAAAAAGATATTTCCAACCCTGTAAGCCATAATAAGACCAAGATAACATCGTAGAAAAAGCAAAAAGCACAACGGCGATAGTTAAAACAACAGAAAAATTAGGAATAGCCGAATCAAAAGCTAATGAAGTAAGATCTACCCCACCTATTCGTTGACCGGTTGCATTCAACAAAACCTCTTTATTGACAACATCACCATAGGGAAATAAATCTACCTTAAAATTCATTATGACAATAACCAAGGCTGTCATAGTACAAATAATTACGGTATCGACAAATGGGCCTATAGAGGCCACAATTCCTTCACTGGCCGGAAAACGTGTTTTCACCGCCGAATGCGCAATAGAAGCCGAACCAACACCAGCTTCGTTGGAAAAAGCCGCTCTTTGGAATCCAACAATCATTACTCCTATAACACCTCCTAATGCCGACTTGGCATTAAAAGCACCCTCCCAAATTTGTCCAAATGCAGCAGGTACACTTGATATGTTTATGAAAATGATAACTAATGCCGCTCCTACATAAATAATTGCCATAAATGGAACTATACGCTCTGTTACTTTTCCAATACGTTTAATACCACCAATGATGACCGCACCAACTAATAATGCTAATAACAATCCAAAGAAAAAACCGGCAGAACCTGATTGTAAACCAAACAATAATTTAAATTGTGCTGCTGCTTGATTGGCTTGAAACATATTACCACCACCAAAAGAACCGCCTATTACCATTATAGCAAAGAAGATCGCTAAAAATTTTCCAAATTTACCCTTGACTCCCTTTGAGAGATAATACATAGGACCTCCATAAATTTTTCCATCTTCATCAACTTCGCGGTATTTTACACCCAGAGTAGCTTCAACCAATTTCGAAGACATTCCCAATAAGCCGGCAACTATCATCCATAATGTTGCACCCGGTCCACCGATGGCAATAGCTACGGCAACACCGGCAATATTTCCCAGACCTACGGTTGCAGATAAAGCTGCTGTTAATGCTTGAAAATGAGTAACCTCTCCAACAACACCTTCTTTTTGAATAGTCTCAAACGAATCACCATCATCATTAGGGGTTGGATCACCGGCAACTGTTTCAGCAACATGATGATCAACAGCGTCATATTTACCTCGTGCGGCATGTATGGCAACACCTAATAATCTAAAATTAGCAAACTTATTATACAATGTAAAGTATAAAGCACCAAGCAATAAAATTATAATCACTATGGGAACCTCCATCCCTGAAATTGTTATGGGGTAGAAAACATATTTAGTAACAAATTTAGATACTGGAGCAAAACCTTGTTCAATTCTTTCATCAATACTTAATTCTTGTGCAAACAGTATATTTTTTTGAAATAAAATAACTAGAAATAATAGTAATTTTCTCATACAGAAAGTGCTAATAATTAATTAAAATAGTAGCTTGCAATATCTACAAAAATTATAGATTTGACAAACAAAAGAGCAGTTTTATTGAATCTATCTTATAAAAAGGTAATTTCTTTTACTGAATAAATAATGTAGCTTCCCGATTATGTTGTTTGTAAGACTTTGAAAACCTGTCTATAATCTCAGGTGTTATTCTTGAAAACGATGTAATATTTTACTTCATACTCAGTAACTATGGCATCTACAAATCAAAAACAGAAGTTCTTTTGGTATAAATCATATCTTTTAGTTTTAAAAGAAAAGCTAGGGTAAGATACACCCCAAAAGACAAACCCGCAGTAACAAAACTGATATACACAAAGAAAAGACGAACATTTGAAGCACGCATTCCAAGCCTATCTGCTAATCTAGATAGCACATTAAAACCATGCTTTTCAAAAAAATATTTCAATTGATAATCTAAACGCATATTGTGTTTGTAATGAGCCTGCAAAATACGAAATATTTAGGAATAATAACATTAATAAGTAAATCTAAGGTATAATAGTAATAGATTTTATTTTCTAAACAGTCATCAGTATAGTACAACACCAAAGTGTCGATGTGTTCCCTTTTTCATAGCATCTGCTTTTTTAGCGATGCTAATACATTTTCAATTAAAGTATTAGGCAATCCTAAATGGATTTAAAGCAGCATATACTACAATAATAAAATTCAGTACATTTGCAGTTCGTCTAAAAATGAAATCAAAACAAACCTACATAGAAGTTTACGGCGCACGTGTTCATAATTTAAAAAACATTGATGTGCACATTCCACATGAAAAACTAGTAGTAATTACGGGTTTAAGTGGTAGCGGAAAATCATCATTAGCCTTTGACACTATTTATGCTGAAGGTCAAAGGAGATATATAGAAACATTCTCCGCTTATGCACGTCAGTTTCTCGGTGGGTTAGAGCGTCCTGATGTCGATAAAATAGACGGATTATCTCCGGTAATAGCTATCGAACAAAAAACAACCAACAAAAGTCCCCGTTCCACAGTAGGCACTATTACTGAAATCTATGATTTTTTAAGACTGCTATTTGCTCGTGTTGCCGATGCCTATTCGTACAATACCGGTGAAAAAATGGTTAAATATACCGATGAGCAAATTCTGAAATTAATATTTAACACCTATAAACAGAAAAAAATCTATTTGATGGCTCCTGTCATTAAATCTAGAAAAGGGCATTATAAAGAGCTCTTTGAAAACATTGCAAAACAAGGTTTTTTAAGGGTTTATATCGATGGCGAATTGCGAGAGCTCACCAAAGGAATGCGTTTGGATCGGTATAAAACACATGATATTTCTATTGTAATCGATCGAATTTTTATTGATGATTCATCACAAAAAAGGCTTCAAGAAAGTATTCAGACCGCCTTATATCATGGTGATAAAGTCCTTCAAGTCGTTGATGTAGACAGTCCGGATGAGGTACGTTATTTTAGTAGTAATTTGATGTGCCCAAGTACCGGTATTGCTTACCCAAACCCGGAACCAAACACTTTTTCTTTTAATTCACCAAAAGGAGCCTGCAGTCATTGCAATGGATTAGGAGTAGTACAAGAGGTTAGTTTGAAAAAAATTATACCTGATACCACAATTTCTATTAAAAAAGGAGCTATTGCCCCTTTGGGGGAACAAAAAAATTCATGGATTTTTAAACAATTAGAAACTATTGCAGAACGATATCATTTTAAACTGTCCGATCCCGTAAAAAAAATTCCTAAAAAAGCCATGGATATCATTTTATATGGAGGTAAGGAAAAATTCGAGGTCAGTTCTAAATCAATCGGCATAACAAGAAATTATAGCATTGATTTTGAAGGGATTATATCTTTTATAAACAGCCAATTTAAAAATTCTGAATCTACCTCTATACGACGATGGGCAAAATCTTTTATGGACGAAAAGTCTTGCAGTGTATGCCACTCCAAACGCCTAAAAAAAGAATCTTTACACTATAAAATTGCTGATAAAAATATATCTGATTTAGCCCAAATGGATATTAAAGAGTTGGCCGATTGGCTTCAAAACATCGAAGAAAACCTTACCGACAAGCAGCTTACTATTGCAAAAGAAATTACTAAAGAGCT
>JANTFW010000070.1 GCA_024763245.1 Flavobacteriaceae bacterium
TTTATTTGATTATCAAACACGTAAATATATGAACGACTTTAGAGCAAATTACGACAAAATTTTAGAAGTATTACAAAATGTTACAGAAAAAGAGAGTGGCAGGTTCAAGTAGCAAATGCAACTTTCTTGTTTACAAATTTATAAAATACTTCAAAAGGTTTGTCGTAGTTTAAGTTTTTACGAGGTCTGTTGTTGATTTTTCTTTGTATCTCATTGATATTCTTTGTGTTGATATTGTTGATTGGTTTGTTTTTTGGATAGTATTGTCTCAATAATTTGTTCATGTATTCAATTTGTCCTTTTTCCCAAGAGCTATATGGGTGAGTAAAATAAGTTTTACCCTCTAATTTTTCAGCTATTACCTTATGTTCAGCAAATTCAAGTCCGTTATCCATAGTGATAGAATGCACGAAGTCTTTATAAGGCAAGAGTAAGTCTATCATTGCTTGGGAAACTCCCTTAGCGTTTTTTCCTGTTGGTAAATAGCTTATCATAAGCTGTTTAGAAACTCTTTCTGTTAGAGTTAGCATAAAGCCTTGGTGATTTTTACCTTCAATAAGATCGGCTTCCCAATGACCGAATTGTTCTCTGTTATTGGCTTTTTCCGATCTTTGATCGATACTTACTCTACCTTTGATTCTCACTTTGGTATTACCTCCAACCGGTCGTTTTCTATGTTTTAGTTGATGTCTAAGATGTTTATATAAATCACCTCCTTGTGCTTTATTTTTACGTACAAATTGATAGATGCGTTCTACACTAACCATCTCAATATCATTTTTTTTACAGTATCCAACAATCTCATCAGGAGACCATTGTTCTTGCTCTAAAAAACTTCGTACGGTCTTTTCTATTTCCTTAGTAAAACGCCTTTGACTTGCAAAACGTTCTTTACGTTCCTGAGCAAGCTGATGGGCTTTTAGAGGATTATAGGCACCTCGTTTACCCGAATTTCTTTTAAGCTCTCGACTTATACTGCTTTTGTGAACTCCTATTTCATGGGCTATCAATTCTAGGCTTTCTCCTCTTTTGTGTAAGCTGGCAATAACGTATCTTTGTTCCTTGGTTAAATGCTTCATTTCTATTGATTTTAGTAACTCAAAAATAAGCTTTAACTGCGAAGTAACCGAGAACGGAACCGCGTTTCGTTCTCTTTACTTCGTTTCGCTACGCTTCACTTCGTAAAGAGAACGAAAAGTAGAGCTCTTTTGAGTTAGAAATGTTGCATTTACTAATTGAACTTAGTAGAAAATGTGTATAAAAGTATCAATTAAAAACAAGTTTAACCTGTAGCCATATTTCAGGACTAGACACCCTGTAGCTATTATGGATATTCTTAAAAAAGCAGGTTTATTAAAATCATTAGAAATTAAAATTGTAGGAGAAAGTTTATTTAACGATGGTGTTGGCTACGTAGTGTTCTTAACTATTTTAGGAATAATTAATTCTGGAACTGGAATTGAATCTACTAATTTGGCACAAACAGGACTTCTTTTATTAAAGAAATGGGAGGAGGTATAGCATTTGGAGTATTATCTGGTTGGATAACTAGCAAGGCATTACGTAATGTAAATAATTATGAAGTAGAAGTTATGATAACCTTAGCATTAGTAATGGGAGGATATTCTTTAGCAGAAGTATTGGGTATTTCTGGACCCATAGCAATGGTTGTTAGTGGGCTTTTTGTAGGTCATAGTATTCATACCAAAAATATAGTTTCAGATAAAACAGAATCTTATGTAACCAAGTTTTGGGAGTTAATAGATGTACTTTTTAATGCTTTGCTTTTTCTGTTAATAGGTTTAGAGTTTATTTCAATAAATTTTACCAAATTGGGTATAATTGCTGGTATAGTTGGAGTGGTAATAGTATTTTTAGCAGATTTATCTCGCTTAAAATACTCATTCTATTATTAAAAAAATGGCTCCCATTTAAATCTAAAACTACTCTTATAATGACCTGGGGCGGTTTAAGAGGTGGTATTTCCCTTGCAATGGCATTATCTCTACCCAACGAAGTTTCCAGAACACTTTTTATTACTATAACTTATGTAATTGTTGTTTTTTCTTTTTTAGCACAAGGTTTAACTATAGAATATCTAGTAAAAAAGCTAAAACTCACCAACAAACAAAACAAAGAATTATAAATTTTTAATAAGTAAATTTGATTAATAGATAACCAAACTAAATACTATATTTTAGAATATCATTAAATTTTTTTTTAAATTCAAATTAATTATAAATACAAATAAAATACAATGAAAACCACAAATAATATAGGTTTAGATAACAAATTATCTCAAGCCACAGCAGAAAAATTAAATGATTTACTTTCCAATTATCAACTATTCTATATGAATCTTAGAGGATTTCAATGGAACATAAAAGGGAAGAAATTTTTTGAACTGCATCTAAAGTTTGAAGAACTGTATAATGACGCTTTAATAAAAGTTGATGAAATTGCAGAACGCGTACTAACCTTAAGTGCAAAACCATTGCATTCATTTAAAAAGTATATAGATAGTTCGGAAATTAGCTCTGCTGAAAATGTAACTGATGGTGAAGTCGCTGTCGATAACATTCTTGAAGCATTAAAAATATTGCTTAATAAAGAAAGAACAATTCTGGCCATAGCTTCAGAAGCCAATGATGAAGGAACTGTAGATCTTATGAGTGATTATATAGTTCAACAAGAAAAATTAGTCTGGATGCTGTCTGCTTATCGAGATTAAATTGCAAAACAATTATAAAATTTAAAAGCCCTTTTGAAATCATCAAAAGGGCTTTTAAATGAGTGAATTTCATTTTAATTTTTAATAAACTTATTTTGGCTAAATCCATTATTAATGGTATTGATTATAATTAAATAAAAACCAGAATTTAATTTTGAAATGTCAATACCTTTTGTAGTTTCACTTACTTGTTTTACAACCTGACCGTTAATATTATAAATAGATATGCCTTTAATTTGAACGGTAGACTTAATAAATAACCTATCACTTACAGGATTAGGATATAATTCTACTGAGTTTAAATTTAAAGACACATCACCAACACTTAATGTAGTATTGTATTCATAAGCACCTAAATCTATTGTAGAGTTGAAAATTCTATTGTTACCCGATAAGTCTAAATCACCAAATAAAGCTACATCATAATAAGAATTATCACCTTGATCTATAATATAATTTGAAGCTGATGTTGGTTTGTAATTGGTATCTAAATTTAAATTATCGGTTGAAGGATCTAAAGTTGTTACGTTTGTTGCACTAAATGTCCCGTAAGTTCCAGCGTTTGATGATACATTTGCAATAGAATTTCTAATAAACACATCGTAAGTAGAATTCATACCATCGGAAATATCTCTAGTGGCTGCTGTACCATTAACAGTATTCTGCCAAAAGATAGAATTATTAACATTTAGGTTGACACTTCCATTACCTGATGCCGTAATAGAATTACCATAAGTACCATTATAATCATTATTAACAAACGTACTATTATTAATTACAACATCTAAAGTGTTTCCATTATTCCAATCTTCTCTGAAAATATGTAATGCTGAAAGATTAATATCGTTATCTGCTACCAAAACATTTGCCCAACGTGTAAAAATATAACCGTTTGTACTATCAGATTGTACGTAAACCAATCCCATATTAACAATTGTGTTATTTATAAATTTGGTGTTCTCAATAAGTAATCCTTGATTAAATTTTCTTATTTTAAGTAAATACCCATTAGAATAATTATTTCTGAATACCGAGTTTTTAATTTTTAAGTTATTAGCATTTAAACTATTTGGAATAAATATCACACCGTTTTCTTCTACTCCACCAGATTGCGAGGTGTCGTAAATATTTTCAAAAATAATACCATCAAAAGTGACATCACTTGTTCTTAATTCAAACAAACGTTCTGCATTATCGGTTTTATTAGATGTGAAATCTCCATCAATATCATCACCATTAATATCTCCAGTAAAAATGGTTGCATTTGTGGTGTGAATTGCTGTAAGATCGCGATCTGCTAAAGTTGTTTCTGTACCAGAAAATCCTCCAATAATATCTACTTCGTTTGTATTAACAGATATTGGTGTATTTTTGTTTGCTAAAGTATACGTTCCTTTTGCTACCCAAACAGCATCATTTATATTTGTAAGTGCTAAAGCGTCTGTTACGTTTATAAAAGCATCTGCCCATGAGCTACCATCATTGGCTCCTGTTGCATTGGCATCTACATAATATACAGTAGGAATGCAATTTATACTATAATTGGTTTGTCCATCTTTAGTCCAACCTGGACTGTAAATTCCAGCGTCTGCAGGTGGCGTATAACCTGCATCTATTTGAATACACGATAAACTATTACCATAGGCTTTCATGTAAGTGAAGTTACTGTTATTACCATTGGCTATATTTAATTCGTATAAAACACCGTTGTTATGACATTGTATGTCTGTAATTAGCGTATTGGCGCTAATATCTAAGGTTTCAATTTGATTATCAGCACAGTGTAAACGCGTTAAGGCTAAGTTATTACTAACATCTATTGCTGTTAAATTATTGGTGTAACAATCTAAACGTGCCAAATTGGTAAAAGCTTCAATACCTGTTAAATCTGCAATAGACAAACCATTTATAAGTAACTCTGTTGTAGCTTGTGCTTCGGCCACAGAAATTTCGGTATCACCATTTAAATTGATACTATTATTGTTTACTAAATAATTTTTAAAATTAGCATCTGGAATGGTTACAATTTGGTTTAAAGCGGCACAATCAAAGCTGTATTGTGCAATACCTCCTTTAGTCCAACCTTGACTGTAAATTCCAACGTCTGCAGGTGGCGTATAACCTGCATCTATTTGAATACACGATAAACTATTACCATAGGCTTTCATGTAAGTGAAGTTACTGTTATTACCATTGGCAATGTTTAACTCTTGTAAAACCCCATTGTTATGGCATTGAATGTCTATAATTTGTGTATTAGCACTAATGTCTAAAGTTGTAATTTGATTACTAGCACAGTGCAAACGCGTTAAGGCAAGGTTGTTACTAACATCTAATGCGGTTAAATTATTACTGTAACAATCTAAACGTGTAATATTGACAAAGGCCTCAATACCTGTTAAATCTGAAATTGATAAACCGTTAATTAATAATTCGCCAGTAAAAGCTTGCGCTTCAGCAACAGAAATTTCCGTATCAGAATTTGTATTGATAGCAGTATTGTTTAACAAATAATTTTTAAAGTTGAAATCAGGAATATTAACATTTTGCGCATTTAAGCTAAACCATGTCGATCCTAATACAAAGAAGAATAATAGTAATGTTTTTTTCATTTTATAAAGATTTATTTTTAGATTTATTTACTGCAAAAATAACGCTGTATTGCACTTTTCTAATTTGTTTTTTTCTGAATGTCCTTAATTTCTTTCTAAACATTTTATTTTTAATTGAAATAAAAAAAAGCCTACTAATAGCAGACTTTTTTCTAGTTAAGGGTAATAAAAAATAGTTAGTTTATTCGCAGTTCATTTTTTGTCCGTATGGCATTTGTCCGTGAATAATTCCACCGAATTGTGAGCTACCATAACTACTACCATTATACTGTTGCTTGATTAAAAAACCTTGTAAATAGCAGTCGTTATTTTTGTTTTTTTCTGTGAAAGCACCTTTAATCCAACGGTATAAAATACGACCTGTGTATTTATTTGTTACAATATTCCAGTCGTTAGATTCGATATTTAATTTTAGAAGTTTTGCACCATCTTTTGCAATAGTTTTAGAAACATTCTCTTTAGCAAAACTCACTAATGATGCATTATTATTCATATTACCAGCTTTTGGCATTTTTATAGCATCCATAGTTGATTTTGCAGCAGCATCGTAATTTGCTTTTAACGTCGCTTCAAATTCTTTTACAATTGGTTTTGCTTTTTCTAACCAATCTAAATGAAATTGTTGCTCGCCTTTACCAATCACATTTAAAATGGTAATATCGTCTTGAATCATGTACGACGGTACATTAAATGCGTGTCCACCTTGATGCGATGCGGCGTAAATTACAAACACATCGTCTGCAATTAACATTCCTCTTACTAAAATTGGCATACCTGTACCCAATTCTAAAGTTTGCGATCGGTCTGCACCTACTTTGGTTGTAAACATTCCTGATACCAACTCGTAACCAATATAACCTTCTGGCGACATTGCGACTAGTTCTGGTGTTGTTAAAAAACGTAACCACGCATATTCTGGATCTTGTGCAGGCAACAAGTCTACATTATCGCCCATGTCTGTCATTTGACGTCTTATTTTTACGCGATCAACACCAACTGCGCTCATACCTTTGGTCATCGCAAAAGGATACGACATGTATAAGAAGTCGTCACTTACTGTATTAGTTGGTTTAGGCTTATTAGCTTCGGCTTCTTGTTGCTTTTTCTCAAGATATTTTTGATAGTATAAATCTTGTTTCGCCTGATCGTTTGGGTATTTTTTAGCTAATTCTGCTTTAAATTCTTCATCGGTGTATTCTGTTTTTGATGTATTTTGATTAGATGTTGAAGAACTGCTAACCATTCCTGAAGAATTTTCAGATTTCGAAGATGAACTGCTCGTTTCTTTTTTATCTAACTTCTTCTTTACTGCTGATTTGGCTTTATTTTTAAGCATTTTGCCAAATTGCGCATGAGATGTTGTGTAGCATAAAGCTATAGCTAATAATAGAATTATTTTTTTCATAAGAATCGTGTTTAGTGAACTTCAAAATTAAGCACTTAACAACCATTCTTAATTTGGTTTTTTCTAAAAACGTGGATTTTTTTTCTGAAGGAATTTCAGAAATTTCAAATAAATCACATAAACGTTTCCTTGATTACTTCAAGAAACTGATCGCGTTTAGATTTTGAAATTGGGATGCGTTTTTGATTGTTCATTAGCAAATAATCGCCATCGTCTTTAACCAATTCATCAACATATTTTAAGTTGATTAAATAAGATCGATGACATTTAAAAAACATCACATTGCGTTCCAATTGCTCAACAAAATGCTTTAACGGCTTGCAAATTGTTTTTTGTTTGCCATCAATAATTTGTACGTTGGTGTACATACCATCGGCTTCAAAATAGACGATATCATTATGCGATGCAAACATGATTCCCTTAGGTATTTCTAAAGCAATTTTATCCATTGACAGCTGCTTTAACGAGGCGCGTAACTTGTTTAATTGGTCGTTTAAATTGTTCGCTTTTATGGCTTCTTCTGCTTTTACAACTGCTTCTTTTAACTCGTTAGTATCAACTGGTTTCAACAAATAATCAATTGCTGATAATTTGAAAGCTTCAATCGCATATTGGTTATACGCCGTTACGAATATGATTTTAAAATCGATGTGATTTGGAAAGTATTCTAAAATATCTAATCCAGACTGATTTGGCATTTCAATATCTAAAAAAACAACATCTGGTTTACTGGTTTTAATCAAATCTACACCAGATGCTAAATCTTTCGTTTCTTCAATGCTTGTGATGCTTGCACAATGTTCGGTTAGCAAGTTGGATAGTAAATGTCTGGCGCGTTTTTCGTCGTCTATAATTATCGCTTTCATATCTTAATGTATTGGCATCGTGATGATCACTTTTGTACCTGCAGCAACGTCGTTTTCGTCATACAAATCGTTGGTAGTTATGGTTATATCACGTTTTAATTTGTTTTTATATAGGTGCACGCGTTCTTCATTAGCTTTGGTAGCAAAGGGTTTGTGCTGTTGGTTTGGTCGTTTTAATTTTTCCGATTGTTCTCGACCAAATCCGTTATCTTCAACCGTAATTTCTAATTTATTTTGCTGAATAATTTTCGCTTCAATATATAATTTTCGGTCGTTTAATTTGTGTAGTAATCCATGTTTTAAAGCATTTTCAACATACGGTTGAATGAATAATGACGGTACTTTTATCTGTTTTGTTTTCAATTTATTATCGACAGAAATCGCGTATTCCAATTCATCTTCAAAACGCACTTTTTCTAATTCTAAATACAGTTTTAAGGCATTTAATTCTTCTTCTAAAGTAATTTCATCTTGCTGACTGTAATCTAAATACATTCGGATTAATCGGCTAAACTTTACTAAATACGAGCTTGCCAATTCCTTTTCCTTAGAAATAATATAATCTTGAATAGAGTTTAGAGCATTGAAAATGAAATGCGGATTCATTTGCGAGCGCAAATTTTCTAACCTTAATTTCGTTATTTTTTTATTGATTAAAATTTTGTCAACTTCAGCAATTCGCTGTGCTTCTTTTTGTTGTAATCGCCATCTAAAATACAGCCAAATTAATCCAAAAACAGTTAATAAAACCAATGCGTAAAACCAATACGTTTCCCAAAATGGTTTAGCAATAACAAAGGTTATTGGTGCTGCAAAAACAGGATTTTTAGCACTAATATTTTGCGCTTTTAATTCGAAAGTATATGTACCACTTGATAAACTATTAAAGTTTACAAAGTGTGTATTTAAAGGAACATTTTGCCAACTAGAATCTATTTCTTTTATACGATATTGGTAATTGACATGCTGGTTAGTTTGAAATCCGTTAGAATTGAATTTTAAACCTATTTTATTAAAATCATAAGGCAATTTATAACTACTTGCTACCAAAGTATCCCGATCGTTAATCGATACTGCTTCTACCCTAACCGTAGCAGTTTTAAAAGTTTTAAATAGACCGTTTTCTTTTGGTAAAGTGTAAAAACCATTTGGTAAAACTACAACCAACTGATTTTCCAACACCAAAAGGCTATTTACCGCAGTATTTAAACCATCTTGTGCGCTTAACGATTTAAGCTCATTAGTTTTGGTGTGATATTGATATAAGCCAGAATCGGTTCCTATCCACAGTAACCAACCATCGGACAAAATGGTGTTGATTTGAAGATTTTCGGGAAGTTTAATTATTGAAGGTTGTAATGAGTTTTGCTCGTATTTTAGTAAACCGTTGTGCTGCGTTTCTAACCAAATGGTTCCGTTAGAATTTGCGATAGCATTCACTAATAAACTGGCTGAATTGTATTGAATTTCTTCAGACGAAAAAGTATCACAATTGTATTTGTAAAGTCCGTCGATATAAGACACAAACAACGCGTTACCCGAGACAACTGAAGCCTTTACACGACTTTCTTTTAGGATTTGTTTTTCAGAATTATTAAACGCTTTTTTATACACAATAGCTTGACGGTAATTACCATAAAACAAGGTACTGTCATTAATTTTTGAAAATGTTTTTGCTACCGAAAATCGGTTTTTAACATCGGTAATTTTATCGGTTTTTAAATCGACTACAAAAGATTCTGAATCATTTATACTAACAATTAATTGCTCCTTTTCAGATTCAAAATATAATTTACCAATTATCTTTTTACCAGGTAACAGTAGCGTTTTTATAAGTTGATTTTGGTTGTAGAACAGCAATTTTCCGTCATTAGTCCCTAATACAAAATGATTGTTTTGTAATGCTAAAGAAGCTGTTATTTTAGATTCAAAAGTTGATAATTCTACACGACGAATATTTAAATTAGGTGATACAAACACACCATTATCTAGCGTAGTAAACCAATAATTGTTATTAAAATCTATTTGAACATCGGTAACAGATTCGGTACTAAAAAGTTGTTCTTTTAAAAATAATAGCTGATCTTTTAGTTGAAAAATAAACACACCAGATGTTGTTAAAAACCAATAGTCATTATTTAAAGAAGTGATGTTGTAAATGGTTAAATCTTCTAATAATTTAGGTGTCTTCAGCTTTAAAATATCGTCAGTTTCAGTTTTATAAATATAAAGTTGATTTTTACCTTGTTCTTTAAAATTTAATAGCGCACTATTTTTAAAAGCGTATACCTTTGGTGACTGCATTCTGTATTTAGACGTGAGTGTTATAAGCAGTTTTATTTGTCCATTTTTAATTTGACACCAGTTCTGTTTTTCTTTTGAAGGTCTGTTATTTTCATTCATTTTAATGACATAGGACAAATCATTGTAAGTACTCTCACTAACAGAGATACCTTCAAAAAGCTTGATGGCGTTTTTGTGTTTTAAATCAATATCATAAATACCATCTACAGTAAATAAGCGTATGGATATATTGGTAATTTCAAAAGGTGACAACTGCCCTTTTACCAGCTTACTAGCGTCATAAAAAAGATGTAAAATATCGTTTTCTACATAGAAAATTTGTCCGTAAATATTATTACACCAAAGTTTTCCTTTTTCATCTAATTTTAATTGAAATAAAGAATTTGCTTTTTGGTTAGGGTTTGTAAACTTATGGTAATTATTTCCGTTATAACGGTATAAACCCTTATCTGCAGCTAGCCAGATATAGTGGTTGTGATCTTCTATAATATCATAAAACTCAACATCAGGAAGATTTGAGACTTTAGACATGTGCTGTATTACCGGATTTTGAGCAACTACAAAAACTGGTAACAATAAAAATAATATGTATTTAATATAACGCCACATAAATATCAATTAACAAACTTAAGATTTAAGCACCTAATCTGTGATAAATTTTTCTGTAAGTAGTATTTTTTTTTCTAAGCAAATAAAAATGCCCATATTTCTGTGAGCGTTTTT
>JANTFW010000071.1 GCA_024763245.1 Flavobacteriaceae bacterium
GTAATTACAGATAGATCCAAGGCAGGATCATCTACCCGGATGCCTCCTGCCAGATTTAAGAACACATCTTTGGCACCCAGTCGAAAACCGGCACGTTTTTCCAGTACGGCCAACAACATATGCAGGCGTTTGATGTCATATCCAGTAGAGGAGCGTTGTGGAGTACCGTATACAGCACTACTTACTAAGGCTTGCACCTCTATCATTAGAGGGCGTATACCTTCTATGGTGGCTGCAATAGCCGTACCGCTTAAGGCTTCGTCTTTTTGTGAAATAAGTAGTTCCGATGGATTTTTTACAGGACGTAAACCCGATTGTAACATTTCATAAATACCGATTTCAGCGGTAGAACCAAAACGATTTTTTTGAGCTCTTATAATACGGTATAAATGATTTCTATCCCCTTCAAATTGAAGTACCACATCTACCATATGCTCTAGTATTTTTGGTCCTGCAATTTGTCCTTCTTTGGTAATATGCCCAATAATAAAAACCGGAGTCGCTGTTTCTTTAGCAAAGTTGATAAGTTCTGCGGTAGTTTCTCTAATTTGTGAAACAGTACCGGGGGTTGCGTCTATATAATCTGTATATAGTGTTTGTATGGAGTCAATAATTAAAATATCCGGCTCGACATTCGTGACATGTTTAAAAATCTGTTGGGTATTGGTTTCAGTAAGTAGTAAACAATTGGAGTCGTGCTGTTGCAACCTTTCAGCACGCATTTTTAATTGGGTTTGGCTTTCCTCTCCGGAAACATACAGGACAGTCTGCGACATAGATAAAGCCACTTGTAACAATAGTGTCGATTTTCCTATACCGGGTTCACCTCCTAATAATAGTAAAGATCCGGGTACCAATCCACCACCCAAAACCGTATCTAATTCTGGGTCTAGTGTACTAATTCTAATAGCTGAATCTAAGGCAATTTCTGCAACTTTTAGTGGAATGTTTGTTTTTCTTTTCGGCTTACCTGAAGCAATCTTCCAATCTCTTTTGGATTCTTTTTGAATAATTTCTTCGGTTATGGTATTCCATTCGTGGCATGAGGTACATTGCCCCATCCATTTAGCATATTGTGCGCCACAATTTTGGCAAAAGAAAGTTGATTTTGTTTTCATCCGTATTAAATTTCTTTTGGGACTATATGTAAAAAATTACTCCTTGTCATCAAGCCAATTATGTCGGCTATCAATAGTCACTATAATGTAATAGAGATATGATAACTCCCCAAAATACGCGAATCTTTACCCCTTTATGTAAAGAAAGTATAGATTTAGAAAAAACTAGATAACCGCTTTAAATTGCTCTAGAAATTTTACATCATTTTCATAAAACATTCTGATATCCGGTATTTGATATAAGAGCATTGCAATACGCTCTATCCCCATTCCAAAAGCATAACCTGTATATTTTTCAGGATCTATACCTGCATTTTTAAGTACATTAGGATCTACCATACCACAACCCATAATCTCTAACCAACCTGTTCCTTTGGTAATTCGGTAATCGGTTTCTGTTTCCAATCCCCAATAGATATCTACTTCGGCACTAGGCTCTGTAAAAGGGAAAAAGGAAGGGCGTAACCTGATTTTAGATTTTCCGAATAATTCTTTGGTAAAATACAATAAGGTTTGCTTTAAATCGGCAAAAGACACATCGGTATCAATATATAACCCTTCTACTTGATGAAATATACAATGGGCACGAGCCGATATATCTTCATTACGAAAAACACGTCCCGGAGAAATTGTACGAATGGGCGGCTTGTGATTATCCATATAGCGGACCTGTACAGATGAGGTGTGGGTGCGAAGTAGCATATCCGGATTTTTTTCGATAAAGAAAGTATCTTGCATATCTCTTGCAGGATGATATTCCGGAAGGTTTAAGGCAGAAAAATTATGCCAATCATCCTCAATTTCGGGCCCTTCTGAAACGGTAAAACCAATGCGTGAAAAAATATCGACAATTTTATTTTTTACGATAGAAATCGGATGGCGAGACCCAATTTCAATAGGCGCTGCAGGTCTTGTTAAATCACCATAAATACCTTCATCTCCTATTTGGTTTTCCAGGTTTTCAATAGCTATTTTAACCTTTTCTGTCGCGGCATTTTTTAGGGTATTTAAAGCCTGTCCAACTGCTTTTTTTTGGTCATTAGGCAACGTTTTAAAATCAGAAAAAAGAGATTTAATAATGCCTTTGCTTCCAATAAATTTTATTCTAAACGCTTCTATTTCGTCTAGCTTGGTAGCCTTAAATTGAGCTACTTCATCTATATACTTTTGTATGGTATCTAACATAGTCCTGATGCAAAATATAAAGAGCAAAAATACATTTTTTTTTGGGAAGGACAGTTCGTTTTTAAAAAGTGTTTTTTTTAGCTATTTCAAACGATTGCGCGCTGTAAATAAAGTCATAAATTACTGATAAAAATCAGGTTATTAGATGGCTTTTTTACTGTATCTTTGTTCAATTATTAAACAAAACACTTATTTATTATGCAATCAAAAATAAATGCTTTTATGGAGTACGCAAAAAAGCGTAATCCTAATGAACCGGAATATCTACAAGCGGTACATGAAGTTGCAGAAACAGTTATTCCTTTTATCGAAAAAAATCCTAAGTATAAAGGAAAAATGTTGTTGGAGCGCATGATTGAGCCGGAACGTACCTTGATGTTCCGCGTGCCTTGGGTAGATGATAAAGGAGTTACACAAGTAAATAGAGGTTATCGTGTTGAATTTAATTCAGCCATTGGCCCGTACAAAGGGGGGTTACGTTTTCATCCCTCTGTAAACTTATCTATTTTAAAATTTTTAGGCTTTGAACAAACCTTTAAAAATTCATTAACTACCTTACCAATGGGTGGTGGTAAAGGAGGTTCTGATTTTGATCCTAAAGGAAAATCAGATTTAGAAGTAATGCGTTTTACACAAGCTTTTATGAGCGAGTTATTCCGTCATATTGGAGCTAACACTGATGTGCCTGCTGGTGATATTGGAGTAGGGGGTCGCGAAATAGGCTTCTTGTTTGGACAATACAAAAAATTACGCAATGAATTTACAGGGGTATTAACCGGTAAATCGATGTCTTTTGGTGGTTCATTGATTCGTCCCGAAGCGACTGGTTATGGTACTGTGTATTTTGCACAACATATGCTCAACACCAAAGGAGATTCTTTTAAAGATAAAACCGTAGTTATTTCCGGTTCCGGAAATGTAGCTCAATATGCTACTGAAAAAGCTACACAACTGGGTGCTAAAGTGTTAACTTTATCAGATTCTAGCGGTTATATTTATGACGAAGACGGTATTGATGCCGATAAATTAGCCTTTGTAATGGATCTTAAAAATGTAAAACGAGGTCGTATCAAAGAATATGTAAGTCAATATCCAAATGCGAAGTATTTTGAAGGAGAAAGACCTTGGGGTGTAACTTGTGATATTGCCTTGCCTTGTGCTACTCAAAATGAGTTAAACGAAGAACAAGCTAAAACACTTATTAGCAATGGAACTATTTGTGTAGCAGAGGGCGCTAATATGCCAACAACTCCAGAAGGTATCGAGGTTTTCCAACAAGCAGGAATTTTATATTCTCCGGGAAAAGCATCTAATGCAGGAGGTGTTGCTACCTCAGGTTTAGAGATGAGTCAAAACTCATTACGTTTTAACTGGACCAGAGAGGAAGTGGATGAAAAATTACATCAAATTATGAGTGATATTCATAGTTCTTGTGTGGAATACGGCACAAAAGAGGATGGTTCTGTAGATTATGTACTGGGTGCTAATATTGCCGGTTTTGTTAAAGTTGCCGATGCGATGCTAGACCAAGGTGTTGTTTAATCCTTTTTCTTAAAAAACAGTAATAAGCCTCGATAATTATTTATCGAGGCTTATTTTTTAGTACGCTTTTAAAACTCGGAATTATTGTGTAACTTTGAGTCAATAATATGTAGTGATGTCCGGTTTTCGCAAACATAGTAAACGTATTCCTAGAATTTTAACCTTTGTAGTAGCTCCAATTCTATTTGTTTATTTTTTGTTTTTCGGGAATTTAGATCCGGAAAACCCCCAGGTTACTTATACGCTTGCCGTTGCCCTATTAATGGCGATATGGTGGATTACAGAAGTAGTGCCGCTTGCCGTTACCTCGTTATTACCTATAATACTTTTTCCTGCATTAGGAATAATGAATGGTAAAGCCGTATCGGCTACGTATTTTAATCATGTTATATTCTTATTTATCGGTGGTTTTTTAATTGCTTTGGCACTCCAAAAATGGAATTTGCACAAACGTATTGCTCTTAAATTGCTGCTTTGGGTAGGTGTTACTCCGGCACGAATATTAATGGGTTTTATGATTGCTACCGCTTTTTTATCCATGTGGATTTCTAATACGGCAACCACGATGTTAATGGTTCCGATATTAATCTCTATAATTGCTAAACTAGAGGAAATTAATGATAAAGAAACTGTCTCGCACTTTTCTATTGGACTCTTGTTATCTATTGCTTATAGTGCATCTATTGGAGGTATAGCTACATTAATAGGAACACCACCGAATTTGTCATTTGCCCGTATTTTTAAAATCTATTTTCCCAATGCCCCTGAAATAAGTTTTGCCACTTGGTTTTTTTATGCTTTTCCAATTAGTATTTTATTGTTATTGATTACTTGGGGATATTTGTATTTTGTATTTGTAAGGATGGGTGGTACTTGGAAATCGGTGGCTAAAACAACTATTATTAATGAGTATAAAGCTCTTGGTAAATGGCATTATGAAGAAAAGGTGCTCGCTATTGTTTTCGTTCTACTGATGTTGTTATGGTTTTTTAGAGCAGATATTGTATTGGGAAGTTTTACCATCCCGGGCTGGTCCGGATTATTTGCTAACCCAACTTTTTTTAATGATGGAACCGTTGCTATTTTTATGGCGGTACTTTTATTTGTCATTCCATCTAAATCTAAGGCTAACCAATTTATTATGGATTGGACCACGGCAGAATCTATACCTTGGGATATTATCTTGCTTTTTGGCGGAGGCTTTGCTTTAGCTAATGGTTTTAAAGAATCCGGTTTGTCTTTATGGTTTGGAAATGAGTTGAGTTGGTTAAAAGATATTCACCCGTTTGTGTTACTCTTGATCATAACGGCTATTATTACTTTTTTAACGGAACTTACGTCGAATACAGCAACCATAGAAACCTTTTTGCCGGTACTAGCCGGACTGGCTTTGTCTACACATATAAATCCCTTATTATTGATGTTACCGGCTACTATAGCAGCCTCTTTAGCTTTTATGCTGCCTGTTGCCACCCCACCCAATGCCATTGTTTTTGGGACGAAACGCCTTAAAATTTTCGATATGTCTAAAACAGGATTAGTGCTGAATGTTATTGGAATTATTATTGTAACCTTAGCCACCTATTATTTTGCTACCTTCCTTTTTGACATAAACTTTGCTGAGTTCCCTGACTGGGCTAAGTAAAGCTCATTTGCCAAGATATTTATTTTTTTCGTACATTTACGAAGACTAACTAAATATGACTTATCGCAACCTAAATAGAATTATAATTCTATTAATACTAATAGGGTTTATTGCCTCTTCTGAGCTTGTTATAAAAGAGATAACAAGTGGAGGTGCTTGTCCTGTAATAGGGGAAATTCCGGCTTGTTATCTGGCTACTATTTATTTTTTGTTTATATTTACTACACATATAGTAGGAAAAAAGAATATCTTATTTTTTATTTTTTCATCACTAGGCTTGGCTCTATCACTCTTTGCCTCGGTGGGAAATATTCTAGGAATGGTTTTTTGTCCTGTAACCCTCCTTAATATTCCATTATGCTTTATTGCCTTTATCGTATTTGTTCTTATTGTCGTGTTGAAATTTCAGCAACTTAAAAAAAATAAACCCTATTAATTCTAGGTTTTCTAGTATCTTGCAGCATTAAAGAATTTTAGAATATGTTACGAAACCCGTTGCCCGATTTACAATCGTATGAGTTTGGTGAAGTCCCCTTTAAATTGTTAATGCAGAATCGTATTTACAATGTTTTGATTGTGTGCTCTAACTACGATTATTATTTATTGGAAGAAGATGGGCGTATTGATGAACAAATTTTTAATGAATACATAGCACTAAATTTAAGATATCCTCCTAATTTTTTACATGCGTATTCGGCAAAAAGCGCCTTGGCCATTCTTAAAACAGATAAGATAGATTTGGTAATTACTTGGTTAGATGCCAGCGAACGTTCTTTTGCAATTTCTAATAGTATAAAGAAAAACACACCCAACCTTCCTATTGTAGCACTAAGTCATTATTCTTCTGAGTTACGGAGATTGCTCGATGAAAAAAAGGATTGTAATATAGACTATGTTTTTCATTGGAACGGCAATGTAGATATTTTTTTAGCCATCATTAAGTTGGTAGAAGATCAGATGAATGCCGAACATGACATCAATGAAATAGGGGTTAAAGCTATTTTGTTGGTAGAAGATTCGCTTCGGTTTTATTCTCGGTATTTACCTTTAATTTATAAAGTATTATTCCTACAAACACAATCGTTTATTCATGAAGGCCTGAACGAACATAGGCGAATGCTGTTAAAACGGGGTAGGCCAAAAATTTTATTAGCCAAAACCTTCGAAGAAGGAATCGCTTTGTTCGATAAGTATAAAGCGAATCTCTTGGGAGTCATATCTGATGTAACCTATTTTAGAAATGGGGTAAAAGACACTGAAGCAGGATTTCATTTCTTAAAGTATGTGCGAAGTTACGACCAACTGTTTCCGGTACTTATACAATCTTCTAATGCTAAAAATGAAACACGCTCTTTAGAGTTAAAGGCAAAATTTTTATATAAACACTCCGAAACCCTAGAACTGGAAATTAAAAAATATATAACCAAGTACTTTTCTTTTGGTGATTTTGAGTTTTGGAATCCCACTACTAACAAGATTGTCTCCAGAGCCTTTGACTTAAAAAGTTTCCAGCAGTCTTTAGCTGTTGTGCCCATTGATGCTATTCTATATCATGCCAAACGAAATGATTTTTCCAAATGGTTGCAATCGCGGAGTTTATTTCAATTAGCTCGGCTATTTTCACCCATCGAATATGAAGATTTTACCGAAGATGACCATGTAAGAGAATTTTTAATACATGCGGTTAGGGCTTTTAGAATATATAGATCAAGAGGGGTTATCGCTAAATTTGACAAGCGATCTTATGATGAGTACTTGGTCTTTTCACGAATTGGTGAAGGGGCTTTAGGCGGAAAAGGACGTGGATTAGCTTTTATAGACTCTTTCTTAAAAAGACATAAACTTTTTAAAAAGTATAAAGATGTCAGTATTGCTATACCAAGAACAGTTGTTTTAAGCACCGATGTTTTTGATGAATTTATGGAAGAAAGCAACTTGTTTCCTTTTATAGCAAAATCACAATCTGATCAAAAAATTTTAGATGAATTTATTTCAAAGCCCCTACCAAAATGGGCTGTTGAAGATGTAAAAGCCTTTTTAGAAACCTCTGACAAACCCATTGCAATAAGGTCGTCTAGTGTTTTAGAAGACTCATTGTACCAACCTTTTGCCGGAATTTTTGCCACCTATATGGTTCCAAAAACAACTATTCAGCAACAATTACCTAAGGTGATTGATGCTATAAAATCGGTAATGGCATCTGCATTTTTTAAAAGCAGCAAAACCTATATAAAAATTTCTTCTCATGCTATCGAAGAAAGTAAAATGGCTGTCATCTTACAAGAAGTAACCGGAAAGCAATATGAAGATGTTTATTACCCCAATATTTCTGGGGTTGCCCGGTCTATCAATTTTTATCCTATTGGTAACGAAAAACCTATGGAAGGTATTGCCAATATAGCGTTAGGACTTGGCGAAATAATAGTAGGAGGTGGCAGAACCTTGCGTTTTTCGCCTTATCATCCTAAGAAAGTTCTGCAATTATCAAATCCAGGAACGGCGCAACGCGAAACACAAAAATATTTTTACGGTTTAGATATGAATGCCGATAGCTACCATGTATCGATTAGTGAAGCGGTAAACAAAAAGAAAATAGCACTTCGCAAAGCAAAAAATCATGCTTCATTGCGCTTTGTTGCCTCTACCTATGATTTGCAAAACAATGTAATTCGTCCCGGTATTTTACACGATGGGATACGGGTATTAAGCTTTGATAATATATTAAAATATAATACGTTTCCGCTTGCTGATATATTAAAAGATTTATTGCGGATTGGACAGCGAGAAATGCAGCATCCAATAGAAATAGAGTTTGCTGTTAATTTAGATGTGCCTGCTGATGAGCCTAAAATTTTTAGTTTTCTGCAAATACGTCCTATTGTAGAGCAGAATGATTTTACTACTATTTTACCGGACAAGATTGACCAAAAAGATACCATTATCTATTCAGAGTTGGCTTTAGGAAATGGAAAATACACTCATATTCAGGATTTTGTCTACATTAAACCTTCGGATTTTGATCCGGCAAAAACAAGAGATATTGCGCTGGCTGTGGAGCAAATGAATACTAAATTAGCACAACAGGACAAAAATTATATATTGGTAGGTCCGGGACGTTGGGGTTCAAGCGATCCATGGTTGGGAATTCCTGTTATTTGGCCACAGATTTCTAATGCAAAGGTAATCGTAGAATCCGGTTTGGATAGTTTTAGAGTTGATCCTAGTCAAGGCACCCATTTTTTTCAAAATTTAACCTCCTTTAAGGTAGGTTATCTTACGATAAATCCTTTTATTAATGAAGGCTTTTTAGATTTGGAATATCTCGATAAGCAGGAGGCTGTATATGAAGATGAATATTTAAGACATATTCATTTTGCTGAGCCTTTAACAGTCATCATTGAAGGAAAAAATAACAAAGCTGTCATCTATAAAGCAGATTACAAATTACCCAATGCAGATGATATAGATGTAGATCTTACCCCTCCTGAGGGTTTTATGTAGTTTTGATAGATTCACAATAAATACAATCATTTTTGTTAGTATTTGTAAAATGATTTGTATAGAAAGATTCTAAATTAATAGTTATGTAATTATTCGCCTTTATTTTTTATTTCTATCACAATTAATTTCTTTATTTTTGCCCCCAAATTATTAGCAATATTTATATATAAAAACAATCTTAATATTCAATTCTATGAACGTTCAAGAAATAATGAACTCTCTAGAGGCAAAACACCCCGGAGAAAAAGAATACCTACAAGCGGTACATGAAGTTTTAGAGTCCATTGAGGTACTGTATAATGAAAATCCACAATACGAAGCAGCCAAAATTATCGAGCGATTGGTAGAGCCGGATCGTATACTTACATTTAAAGTGTCGTGGATGGATGATAATGGTGATGTACAGGTAAATATAGGCTATCGTATTCAATTTAATGGTGCTATAGGACCTTACAAAGGCGGTTTGCGTTTTCATCCTTCGGTTAATTTATCGATCCTAAAATTTTTAGGTTTTGAACAAATCTTTAAGAATGCGTTAACGACCTTGCCTATGGGAGGTGGTAAAGGCGGTTCAGATTTTAACCCTAAAGGAAAATCGGATGCTGAAATAATGCGTTTTTGTCAAGCTTTTATGCTAGAATTATGGTCACTTATAGGTCCGGATACAGATGTACCCGCTGGTGATATTGGTGTAGGCGGAAGAGAAATCGGTTTCTTATACGGTATGTATAAAAAATTAGCCAAGGAACATACCGGAGTACTTACCGGTAAAGGGAGTAATTGGGGAGGATCTAATATGAGACCGGAAGCTACAGGATTTGGTAATGTCTATTTTGCTCAAGAGATGTTAGCGACAAAAGGCGATACTATTAAAGGTAAGACGGTAGCTGTATCCGGATTTGGAAATGTGGCATGGGGTGCTGCCCTTAAAGCGACACAACTAGGTGCTAAAGTGGTTACTATTTCAGGGCCTGACGGCTATATATATGATCCAAAAGGATTAGATGAAGATAAAATTGAATATATGTTAGAGTTAAGAGCTTCTAACAATGATATTGTTTCTCCTTTTGCGGAAGAATTTCCCGAAGCTACTTTTTATGCCGGTAAAAAACCTTGGGAACAAAAGGTAGATATCGCTTTACCTTGTGCTACTCAGAATGAATTGAA
>JANTFW010000072.1 GCA_024763245.1 Flavobacteriaceae bacterium
TGGTGGTGGCAACCTCTTGTCTTATTGGTAATAGCCTTGTTAGTGTATTTCTTTGCGAAGAAAAAATTAAATCTCATCGCTATTTTTTTAACGATTATAGGTTTGTTTAGTGCTGCTTACTTTTTGTTTGCTTGGTTACTACAAATAGGGGTTGATACGGGGTATAAACCCATTCAAAATATTGAGTTCTCACACAAAGTTCATGCCGGTGATAACGGTATTAATTGTGAGTATTGTCACTCTTCGGCAAAACACAGTAAAACATCAGGAATCCCTAGTGTTAACGTATGTATGAATTGTCATAAAGCCATTACGGAATACAAAGGAGAAACTTTTGGCGGTCACGATAAAGAATTCTTTGATGGAGAAATTGCCAAAGTACAAAAAGCAGCAGGGTGGAGCTCTAAAGATTTTGCTTATACAAGTGAGGGAAAAGCTCTGGAATGGACTAGAGTACATAACTTACCGGATTTTGTATATTACAATCACTCACAACACGTAAATGTTGCCGGATTAGAATGTCAAACCTGTCATGGCCCAATAGAGAATATGCACCGCGTTGAGCAGTATTCGCCGCTTACCATGGATTGGTGTGTTTCTTGTCATAAAGAAAAAGAAGTAAATTTAGAGTCAAACGGATATTATTCCGAAACCTATTCTGACGACTTTAAAGAATTACACAAAGGCGCAACAGTGGCTGATATGGGTGGTAGAGAATGTGGAAAATGTCACTACTAAATAGAAGTAATAAAGATAATCAACAGTAGCTTTAGACTAGTAATAGACTAAAAACTAAAGACCAAATAAATATGGCATCAAATAAAAAATATTGGATAAGTACAGAAGAGTTAAAAAAAGACACTTCGTTGATTGACAATCTTAACCAAAAAGAATTTATGGAAGAAATTCCAACAGATGAATTCCTAGGGGATAAAGAAGCATTAGAATCCTCTGAAACCTCACGTAGAGACTTTTTAAAGTTTGTTGGATTTTCTACAGCAGCTGCAACACTTGCATCCTGCGAAGGACCGGTAAGAAAAGCAATACCCTATGTGGTTAAGCCGGAAGAAATAACACCAGGGCAAGCAAATTATTATGCGTCTACCATGTTTGATGGCTTTGATTTTGCTAATATCTTGGTAAAAACCAGAGAAGGTCGTCCTATTAAAATAGAAGCAAATAAAGAAGCCGATGGAAGTACAAATGCAAGAGTACAAGCTTCGGTATTATCGCTTTATGATAGTTTTCGATTAAAAGGTCCCAAATATAAAGGCGAAAAAATCAGTTGGGAAGATGTCGATAAAAATATAATGAGTGCCTTACCTAAAGTGTATGCTTCAGGTAAAGAAGTTGTCTTGTTAACCGGTACTTGCGCGAGCCCTTCAACACAAAAATTAGTTAAACAGTTCGAGGAAAAATATGGAAAAATACGTCATGTTGTATATGATGCTGTTTCGGAATCAGCGGCTTTAGATGCCTTCGAAGCCATGTATGGCGAACGCGCTTTACCCGATTATGATTTTTCTAAGGCTAAAACAATCGTTGCTATAGGAGCAGATTTCTTAGGCGATTGGCAAGGCGGTAATTTTAGTGCGGGTTATGCCAATGGTCGTAAACCGGAATCCGGTAAAATGTCCTATCATGTTCAGTTAGAGTCAAACATGTCTTTAACCGGTGCCAATTCGGATAAACGATTTACTCTTAAACCATCGGAACAAGTTTTTGCTTTAGTTGGGTTATATAATGCCATTACAGGAAATAATATCCCTACCCAAGCAACACCTGTTGATGAAGCCATTAAAGAATTAGCAAAAAAACTAAAAGCTTCCGGATCTGGAGCCGTTGTAGTTACCGATATTCAGAATAAAAATGCGCAAATAATGGCTTTGGCCATAAATGAGGCTCTAGGTTCTGATGTAGTAGATGTGGTAAATACAAAAAATATCAGAAAAGGGAATGATGCTGATGTTGCTGCTTTAATTAAAGACATGAAGGCTGGAAAAATAGGTGCTTTAATAACACATAACACCAACCCTGTTTACACCTTATCCAATAGCAATGCTTTTGTTGAGGCATTAAAGAATGTAGATTTAAGTATTGCGTTTGCTATGCACGAAGATGAAACAGCAAAACATATGCAATATGCCTTGTCTGTACCTCATTATCTAGAGTCTTGGGGAGATGTAATGCATAAAAAAGGATATTATAGTATCACACAACCCACTATAAAGCCGTTGTTTTATACGAGACAATTCCAAGATACTTTGTTGAAATGGATAGGAAATGAAGACTCATTTTATGATTATATGAAAGCCAATTTCTCCGGAGATTGGGATCAGACTGTTCACGATGGTTTTGCAAAAATTGCGTATACTCCTGAAGAATCAACATTTGAAAGAACTATTGATATAAATGCGGTAGGAGCTGCTTTAAATACCATAAAACCAGGCAAGTTAGAACTAGCCTTGTACACTAAAATTTCTATGGGAGATGGCCAAATGGCTAATAATCCTTGGTTACAAGAATTACCGGATCCTATTAGCCGTGCTTCTTGGGACAATTATATAACGATGTCTCCCGCAGATGCCAGAGAATTTGGATTGACAAATGTAACCAGAGATGATGGCGCATTAGATGGCGATCTAGTCGATTTAACCGTGGATGGAGTTACTATTGAAAATGTTCCGGTATTAATTCAACCGGGTCAAGCTGTGGGATCTATAGGACTTGCCTTGGGTTATGGACGAAGTGAAGGAGTAAAAGATGAAATGAAACAAGGGGTAAATGCCTATGTATATGCTACAAAAAGTTATGCTGACGTCAGTTTACGAAAAACCGGTTCTATACATGGATTTGCTTGTATTCAGTTGCAACATACTTTAGCAGGGCGCCATGATATCTTAAGAGAGGTTTCTTTAGAAGATTATAATAATGAGGCACCTCATGAATGGAATCACCAACATAAATTCTCTTATGATCATCAAGAAGTTCCTGCCGAAAAAGTAGATTTATGGGAATCTGTCGATCGATCTAATGGGCATCATTTTAACCTTTCAATAGACTTAACGGCTTGTACAGGTTGTGCCGCTTGTGTTGTTGCTTGTCACGCCGAAAATAATGTGCCGGTAGTGGGTAAAAGAGAAATACGAAAAAGTCGTGATATGCACTGGTTACGTATTGACCGTTATTATTCATCCGAAGTTCCGACAAGAGAGGCCGCAAAAGAAGAAGGCTTGGGCAAAGGAGATATGTACCACGGATTGGAAAAAGCAGCGGATAATCCACAAGTAGCTTTCCAGCCGGTTATGTGTCAACATTGTAATCATGCACCTTGTGAAACCGTTTGCCCTGTTGCAGCTACTTCTCATGGAAAACAAGGACAAAACCAAATGGCTTATAACCGATGTGTAGGTACACGTTATTGTGCTAATAACTGTCCTTATCGTGTGCGTCGTTTTAACTGGTTCCGTTATAATGAAAATGAAGAATTCGACTATAACATGAATGATGATTATGGCAAAATGGTGCTTAATCCTGATGTAGTAGTACGTTCGCGTGGGGTTATGGAAAAATGTTCTATGTGTATCCAAATGACTCAAGCTACCATTTTAGAAGCGAAGAAAGAAGGTCGTAAGATTAAAGATGGCGAATTTCAAACAGCTTGTATGAATGCTTGTACAACCGGAGCTATGGTATTTGGTGATGTAAATGATAAGGAAAGTAAGGTAGCCCAATTGGCCGAAGATAAAAGAGCCTATCATTTGTTAGACTTTGTGGGTACTAAACCTAATGTGGTGTATCAGGTTAAAGTTAGAAATGAAGAAGCATAAATAAGAATATAATTTAAGAATAAATAAACATAATAAATATGTCTCACTACGAATCACCCTATAGAGAGCCCTTGATTTTAGGAAAGAAATCCTATCATGATATTTCTGTAGATATTGCTAGACCTATTGAAACTAGAGCAAACAAAAATTGGTGGATAGCCTTTACCATTGCTTTGCTAGCTTTTTTATGGGGAATAGGTGCTATTACCTATACAATTGCTACCGGAATAGGTACTTGGGGGTTAAATAAAAACATTGGCTGGGCCTGGGATATTACTAACTTTGTTTGGTGGGTAGGTATCGGTCACGCAGGAACTTTAATTTCTGCAGTATTACTGCTTTTTAGACAAGAATGGCGTATGGCTATTAACCGTTCTGCAGAAGCAATGACTATTTTTGCTGTATTTCAAGCAGGTTTGTTCCCCTTAATCCATATGGGACGTATTTGGGATGGTTATTTCACCTTACCTATTCCGAACCAATTTGGTAGTTTATGGGTTAATTTTAACTCCCCATTATTGTGGGATGTATTTGCGATCTCTACCTATTTATCGGTTTCCTTAGTATTTTGGTGGACCGGTTTGTTACCTGACTTTGCGATGATTCGTGATAGAGCAATACGACCCTTTCAAAAGAAAATTTATAGTTTATTGAGTTTTGGTTGGACAGGTAGAGCCAAAGATTGGCAACGTTTTGAAGAAGTTTCATTAGTCTTAGCCGGTTTAGCTACACCTTTAGTACTTTCGGTACACACCATCGTATCTATGGATTTTGCTACTTCCATCAATCCGGGTTGGCACAGTACCATTTTTCCTCCCTATTTTGTGGCAGGAGCTATTTTTTCGGGATTTGCTATGGTGCAAACACTATTAGGAATAATGCGTAAAGTAACCCATCTAGAAAATTATATTACACGTAAGCATATTGAAAATATGAATATGGTAATACTATTGACGGGTGGTATTGTGGCTACCGCTTACCTCACCGAATTTTTTATTGGATGGTATACCGGAAGCCCATACGAAAATTACACCTATATGTCTGTAGGTGCTGCTACAGGACCTTATTGGTGGGCATTCTGGTCGTTGATACTTTTTAATATTATTATCCCACAGTTTCTTTGGTTTAAAAAAGTACGCACCAGTTTTATTTGGTCGTTTGTTATTTCTATTGCCATAAATATTGGTATGTGGTTTGAGCGTTTTGATATTATTGCTATCGTTTTAAGTAAAGGACATTTACCCTCATCTTGGGGACGTTTCGAACCTACTTTTGTAGATATCGGAATATTTATAGGCACACTAGGATTTTTCTTTGTGTTATTCTTGCTATATGCACGTACTTTTCCTGTAATTGCACAAGCAGAAGTAAAAACTATATTAAAAAAGACAGGACAATATCATAAAAACTTAAGAGACACGAGTCATGAGTAAAAAATATTATGTAGTACACGCTTCGTACAATGACGACGAAGTATTAATGGATGCTGTAAAAACCGTTCGTGCTGCAGATCACGAAATAGAAGAGATATACACCCCTTTTCCGGTTCACGGTCTTGATAAAGCTATGGGCTTAAAATCCACACGAATTGCAATTGCCTCATTTTTATTCGGGGTTACCGGTTTGCTAACCGCTATGTGGTTAACAAAATATACTATGATTCAAGACTGGCCTCAAGATTTTGGAGGAAAACCAAATGGTACTTATCCTCAAAATATGTTGTCCTTTGTCACTATTTTGTTTGAACTAACCGTATTTTTTGCTGCCCATTTAATGGTTATTACTTTTTACTTACGTAGTAGATTATGGCCTTGGAAAAAAGCAGAAAATCCTTATCCAAGTACTACAGACGATACTTTTGTAGTTGAGTTAGAGGTAACGGAAAATTTAGAAGAAGTACAGTCACTTCTTAAAAAAACAGGAGCTACAGAAATTAATGTAACAGAAAAGATAGATACCGAAGATTATGAATAAGTATATAATTATAGCATTAGGATTTATTGTATCATTGAGTGCTTGTACTCGTGATCGAAGCAAACCGAATATTCAATACACTCCGGATATGTATGTATCCATACCTTACGAGCCTTATGGTGTTAATACGGTTTTAAAAGATAGTATGGCGGCTCAAACACCTCCTAAAGGGGCTATTGCAAGAGGGAAAAAACCTTTTGAATTCCCTGAAGGATTAGAAGGTTATGCTATGGCTAAAGATAACTTACACTCTCCGCTAAAAGTAACACCAAAGAATTTGGACAACGGTAAAAAGATGTACGGTATCTATTGTGCTATTTGTCATGGAGATAAAGGCGATGGGCAAGGTCAGCTTGTGAAACGTGGAAAATTTTTAGGTGTTCCCAATTATAAAGATAGAGAACTTACGGATGGAAGTATTTATCACGTTATTTATTACGGCCGTAATATGATGGGATCACATGCCTCTCAATTGACTGAAAAAGAGCGTTGGCAGGTCGTACAATATGTACAAAAGTTAAGAAACAACTAAGAATAGATTTTAAACTCTTTTATGGGGTTTTAGAAATACTGTAATATTTTAAAAATATGTATCAATTTTCAGGTAAATTAAAAAGTATAGCAATAGCATTAATGATTATTGGTGTTTTTGGTATAGGGTATGGCTTTTTTACAGGAAGTAGTAAAACGCTAGACGATGCAAAACAAACTATAGCACACCAAGAGGAAATGGCCGCTGAGAAAGCCGAGGCAGCCAAGTTAGATCCTCGTGCCATTCAGTATGGTTCGCATAAGGAAGAACAGCATGAAGAAGCTCATGAAATTACTAGTGAAGAGCACGAAGCCCATGTTTTACATCAATTAAAAAATAGACCTTGGGCGGCATTTTTTGTTTCCTTGTTCTTCTTTTTTATGATATCCTTACTGATTTTTGCTTTTTATGTCATTCAAATTGCGGCTTCTGCAGGATGGTCTGTCGTCTTGTTCCGTGTTATGGAAGGTTTATCGGCAAACTTAATTCCGCTAGGTATAATAATGCTATTATTTATTCTAGCCGCTGCCTTTGGAATGAATCATTTTTATCCTTGGATGCATGCTGAGGGAGATGCTATTATTGAAGGAAAAAGTTGGTGGTTAAATGTTCCGGGTTGGACTATTCGCGGTGTGATATACATTGTAGGATTTATTCTCTTTAGGTATATCATTCGTAAAAAATCGCTAGAACAAGATAATGCCACTGATTATAAAGCTCATGAGAAAGGTTTTAAATACGGAATTATTTTCTTAGCGTTCTTTATGCTCTCTGAATCTGCACTATCTTGGGATTGGATTATGTCTTTGGATCCGCATTGGTTTAGTACCTTGTTTGCTTGGTATATTTTTGCCAGTGCTATGGTCTCTGCTGTAACGGTTATCGCTATAGTAACCATGTATCTTAAAGCAAAAGGCTATTTGTCTTTTGTCAATGATAGTCATTTGCACGACTTAGGTGTCTATATGTTTGGTTTTAGCATCTTTTGGACCTACCTCTGGTTTGCACAATATATGCTTATTTGGTACTCTAATATGCCGGAAGAAACTACGTATTTTGCGCAGAGAATGCATGACTATAACTTTATATTCTATTTTATGGTAGCCTTAAACTTTGCCTTTCCAATACTTATTTTGATGGATACAGAATGGAAGCGTAAATTTTCTATCCTTACTATTGTTGGATTGGTCATTCTTGTAGGACATTATATTGATGTATTTGTAATGATTATGCCTTCATCAGTTGGTGCGCAATGGCATTTCGGAATACCTGAAATAGGTGCTTTATTATTCTTTATCGGTTTATTTATTTACTGTGGTTTTAGAGCCATTGGTAAAGTACCTTTATTAGCAAAAGGGAATCCTTACTTAAAAGAAAGCGAAGATTACCACAACTAGAATACTAATAAAAATATCAACACAAGCCATTATGTTTTAAATGTAATGGCTTTTCTGTATCTTTATAAATGGTATATAAAAACAATTAATTACTTTTGTTTCATAATCTCAGTATATGTCAGAAAGTAAAAAATCATTAAATTTTTTAGAACAAATTATAGAGGAAGATTTAGCAAATGGTCTAGATCCAAATAAATTGCGCTTTCGTTTTCCTCCGGAACCCAATGGCTATTTACATATTGGTCATGCCGCCTCTATTTGTTTAAATTTCGGGTTAGGCATTACCTATAAGGCTCCGGTAAACCTTAGATTTGATGATACCAATCCGGTAAAAGAAGAACAAGAATATGTAGATGCTATTAAAGCGGATATCCAATGGTTAGGATTTACCTGGGATAAAGAATTGTACTCATCCGATTATTTTAATCAATTATACGATTGGGCTATTCAATTGATAAAAGAGGGCAAAGCCTATGTAGATGAACAAACCTCAGAAGAAATAGCACAGCAAAAAGGCACCCCCACGGAACCCGGTGTCAATAGTCCTTATAGAGATAGAAGTGTAGCAGAAAATTTACAACTTTTTGCACAAATGAAAGCGGGTGATTTTTCTGAGGGAGCTGCCGTTCTTAGAGCCAAGATTGATATGTCCCATGTGAATATGCATATGCGTGATCCTATCATGTATCGCATACTTCATAAACCCCATCACAGAACAGGAACTACCTGGAAAATTTATCCTATGTATGATTGGACTCATGGAGAATCCGATTATATAGAGCAAGTTTCACACTCTATTTGCACCTTAGAGTTTAAACCCCACCGACCACTTTATGATTGGTATGTTGACCAAATACGTGACCCTAAATTAATACGACCCAAACAACGTGAATTTGCCCGTCGCAATTTGAGCTATACCATTATGAGTAAACGCAAACTGCTTCGTTTGGTAAACGAGAAGTATGTAAGTGGCTGGGATGATCCCCGAATGCCCACTATCTCCGGGTTACGAAGACGTGGTTATACCCCGAATTCTATCATAAACTTTAGCGAAAAGGCCGGTATTTCTAAAAGAGAAAATGTAACCGATGTAGCCTTGCTGGAGTTTTCGGTTAGAGAGGATTTAAATAAAACAGCTCCTAGAGTTATGGCCGTATTAAATCCGGTAAAATTGGTAATAACGAATTATCCCGATGATAAAACAGAGTTTCTTCAAGCATCTTATAATGATTATGATGACAGCTTTGGATCTAGAGAAGTCCCTTTTTCCAAAGAAATATATATCGAAAGAGAAGACTTTAAGGAAGAAGCACCTAAAAAATTTTTCCGTTTAAAACTTGGTTCCGAGGTTCGTCTTAAAAATGCGTATATTATTAAAGCGAATGAAGTGGTAAAAGATTCCAAAGGAGTAATTACCGAAATTCATTGTACTTACGATAAAGATTCTTTAAGTGGAAGCGGTACCGAGGCGAGTCAACGAAAAGTGAAAGGAACTTTACATTGGGTGGCCATAGATTACGCCCATCAAGTAGAAGTACGCGTTTACGATCGTCTCTTTTTGGATGAAGCACCGGATTCGTATAAGGATAAGGATTTTATAGATTTTATCAATCCTAATTCCTTACGTGTAAATACTAACGCCTACGTAGAGCCCAGTTTACAAAAAGCTCAAATAGGAGAGCGATTTCAATTCCAACGTTTAGGGTACTTTGTGGTAGATAAAGATTCGTCAACCAATCATTTGGTATTTAACCGAACGGTAGCGCTAAAAGATACTTGGGCTAAATCTAAAGGAGATCAAAAAGCCAGTTCCTCTAATCGTCCCGAAGAAGCAATTACCAAAATTTATCCATTTTCCGGTAAATACTTAAAATCAAGAGATGAAGAAGAAAGACAATCTTTGGTTAAAACGATATATGAATTAAGTAAACAAGTTAGTGTTCAAGGTCTGTTTAATCTGGTAAAAAACGCAAATTCAAATAAAGAGTTCTTAACCTATTTGATGATCTTTAACAGTAAAAATATTTCAGTAGATTTTTCTGATAAAGAAAACTTTGCGGTTGGTGATGTTTTTATCACAAAGGCATTAAAGATGAAAAATTCGTATGTTCGTTACCGTGCAGTTGATTTTGTTATAAAACATCCTGAATTTAAGGAAAATCATTTATCCGTATTACATACGATGGCAACAGAAGACAAAAACACCAAGATTGTTGCACTGCTGAACGATTTTCTTAAATAA
>JANTFW010000073.1 GCA_024763245.1 Flavobacteriaceae bacterium
GATAATTAGTGTCATCTATGGTCAATTGCATACTTTTGGTTATTTTGTCAGCATACATAATTGCTTTTCCATTGATATGTCTTGCTGCTCTACCAATGGTTTGCGTTAAAGATCTATGGCTTCGCAAAAACCCCTCTTTATCCGCATCTAAGATAGCTACCAGAGATACTTCGGGAAGATCTAAGCCCTCTCGTAAAAGATTTACGCCCACCAATACATCAAATAAGCCTTTACGCAAATCACTCATTATTTCTACACGTTCTAGGGTATCTACATCCGAGTGTATATAGCGACTTCTAACTTGAATTCGACTTAAATATTTGGTTAACTCTTCAGCCATTCTCTTGGTTAGGGTGGTTACCAAAACGCGTTCATCAAGTTCTACACGTTTTTGTATTTCTTCCAGCAAATCATCTATTTGATTTAAACTGGGTCTTACCTCAATAACCGGATCTAACAAACCTGTCGGACGTATTACTTGTTCCACAAATATTCCTTCTGTTTTTTTTAGTTCATAATCGGCTGGTGTGGCACTAACGTAGATTACTTGGTTTTGTAAGGCCTCAAATTCGGCAAACATCAAAGGTCTATTATCCATTGCAGCCGGAAGTCTAAAACCATAGCTTACTAAATTTTCTTTTCGGGATCGATCACCACCATACATAGCGTGTACTTGTGGAATAGTGACATGGCTTTCATCGATGACCATAAGATAATCATCCGGAAAATAATCCAATAGACAAAAAGGGCGTGTTCCTGCCGGTCTTCCATCTAGGTAGCGAGAGTAATTTTCAATGCCGCTGCAATAGCCCAATTCACGAATCATTTCAAGGTCAAACTCTGTACGTTCTTTGAGTCTTTTAGCTTCCAGGTGTTTACCTATATCTTTAAAATAATCGTATTGTAGGAGTAAGTCATCTTGTATATGATGAATCGCATTTTGTAGTACTTCGGGAGAGGTAACAAAAAGGTTTGCCGGATAGATACGTAGTTCTTTGAATGATTCAAGAATACGGTTGTTGGTTATATCAAAACTTTCTATCTCTTCAATTTCATCACCAAAGAAATAGATTCTAAAAGCGTGATCACCATAAGAAGGAAAAACCGTAACGGTATCTCCTTTTACTTGAAAAGAACCACTTCGTAACTCGGTTTCTGTTCTGGAATATAAGCTGGTTACTAAGGAGTGTAAAAATTTAGTAAGGGGTAGCTGTTGTCCTACATAAATAGGGATTACATTTTTTTTAAATTCAATAGGGTTACCAATTCCATAAAGACAAGAAACAGAAGCCACTACAATAACATCCCGCCGACCGGAGAGTAAGGAAGATGTAGTACTTATTCGTAATTTTTCTATTTCTTCATTAATAGACAAATCTTTTTCTATATAGGTTCCTGTGGTCGGTAAATAAGCTTCCGGTTGGTAATAATCATAATAAGAAACAAAATATTCAACAGCGTTATTAGGAAAAAAATGCTTGAATTCCTGATAAAGTTGTGCGGCCAATGTTTTGTTATGAGCCAGCACCAAGGTTGGTTTCTGGACCTCTTTCATTACATTGGCAATGGTAAAGGTCTTTCCTGATCCGGTCACTCCCAGTAAGGTTTGGTAGGTTTCGCCCTTATGTATCCCATGTACCAATTGAGCGATAGCTTCCGGTTGATCTCCGGTTGGTGAAAAATCCGATTCCAGTTTAAATTGCATGTTACAAAAGTATAAAATATAATTGCCTTTATTTTATATTTTACTATTGTTATAATAGGGGCCTTATTTTTGATAAATTTGCTGTATTATTTGTAGGAGCAAAGTATATTTGCAGGCAAGTTAAACTAATTTTTACTGTATGAAATTCGTAGTACCATTTCTGTTTTTTCTATTTATAGGTTTTAAATCTCAAGCACAGATTAAGGTATTATTTGATGCCACAAAAGCAGAGACAGCTAATAATGCGGATTGGGTTATTGATGCCGATTTATTTAATTTAGGTTATAATACGACTCCTTATATTGGTGGTAATGAGGCAAATGCACAACAAACACCCACACCCAGTCAAGCTGCGATAACTCCAACAACTTCCGAAGATTATTGGACAGGAGCCTTATCTGCTTGGGGAATAGATGCTGTTAAATTGGGTTATGAAGTAGAAACTTTACCTTATACCGGTAGTATTACGTATGGTGATTCCACAAACTCACAAGATTTAGATAACTATGATATTTTTATCGTTTGCGAACCTAATATTCTATTTACTTCATCAGAAAAAATGGCTTTACTAAATTTTGTACAAGCGGGTGGTGGACTATTTATGATATCGGATCACACCAACTCCGATAGAAATGGAGACGGATACGATTCACCCGATATTTGGAATGATTTTATTCTCAATAATGCTGTTGTATCAAATCCTTTTGGAATTACATTCGATTATGAATATTTTACCGAGGCTACTACAAATATTCCAAGTTTACCCGATGATCCGCTTTTGCATGGCACTTATGGCGATGTAAGTAGTGTTGAGTTTTATGGTGGCACTACGATGACCTTAGACCCAACGAGTAACGATTCCGTCAAAGGGGTCGTGTATAGAACTACGTATTCCAATAGCGGTAATACCGGTGTAATGTGCGCTTATGCATCCTATGGTAACGGACGTGTTGTAGCATTGGGAGATAGCTCTCCGGCAGACGACGGAACGGGTGATACAGGTGATAGTTTATACGATGGATGGATAGAAGATGCCAATGGTAATCATGAAAGATTACTGATGAATGCCACGATTTGGTTGGCAGAATCCAATACGGTATCAGTTACGGATTTGCAGACTAATAAGAATGGAGTCCAAGTATTTTCTTATAAAAACACCTCTTATTTTTATTCTAAAACAAACACTACTTCCGATTATACAATAAGGTTCTTTGATAGCTTGGGTAGAACAATTTTTACAAAAAAACACCTCAATTCGCAGGAAAAGTATAGTTTTAAAATCCCATATTCAAGTGGTATACTGTATTACTCAGTACAAACTAAGGGAGACGTAGTGCGTAGAGGAAAACTCTATTTTATCGAAGAATAAGGGATATATTTATATCTTTGAATATTATTGTCGTTTATAAAAAAAACTAAAACAGATGAAAAAAATAGTATGCCTTATTATCTTCCAGATCTTGATTATCCAAGGCTATGCTCAAGATCATTTTCCGGAATCTTGGATAGGGAATTACAAAGGAACCTTAGCGATTTACACCATAGATTCTGTAGCAGTTAGAGTTCCCATGGCATTGAAAATACAGCCTACAGCAAAAGATTCGATTTATAATTGGACAATTATCTATACCTTTAAAAATGGAGAGAAAGATGTACGTTCTTATCAGCTTTTGGTGGTAGATAATAAAAAAGGTATGTATAAAATTGATGAAAAAAATTCTATTGTTATTGATACCTTTTATTTAAATGATGTGGTGACCAGTTTTTTTAATGTGATGGATAATTTTATTATAGCAACTTATAAAAAAAATAAGGATGCTGACATTATTTTTGAAATTATTGCTGCAAAATCCAAAGAAATAAGTTCAACCGGTGGACAAAAAACAGATAATGATTCCATTCCGGAAGTACTGAGTTATAGTGTAAATGGTAGACAAAAAGCCATATTGTACAAAATACCCGAAAATTAAATTGATATGATTATACGTGATGTTATTAACTATTTAGAAGAACTAGCTCCTTTATCCTACGCAGAGGATTTTGACAACGTAGGGGTTTTGGTCGGTGATGCAGAGATGCCACTTACAAATGTATTAGTAACACTAGATACCCTAGAAAGTACGGTGGAAGAAGCAATAGCAGCAAATTGTAATTTGATTGTTAGTTTTCATCCCATTTTATTTAAGGGATTAAAGCGAATTACAGGACAAAATTATGTCGAAAAAGCTGTAATAAAGGCCATAAAAAATGATATCGTAATCTATGCGATGCACACGGCATTAGATAATATGAAGTTGGGAGTTAGTGGTAAAATGGCTGAGATGCTGGGATTATCAAATATTCAAGTTTTGGTGCCGAAATCTAAAGTGATAAAAAAATTACTGACCTACGTACCTCATGACTATGCTGAAAAAGTACGTCAAGCACTTTTTAATGCCGGTGCCGGACAAATTGGGAATTACGATAATTGTAGTTTTAGTTCGGGAGGTATTGGTACTTATATTCCCAACGAAAAAGCCAAACCTACTATTGGAGCAATAGGAAAATTACAAGAAGAATCAGAGACTGCTATTACGGTTACCTTCGAGAAACATCTCGAAAAAGCGGTTTTAAGGGCTTTGTTTAAAGAGCACCCTTACGAAGAGGTTGCTTTTGAAATGAGTACACTAGATAATATTCATCAAAATATAGGATTGGGTGTATATGGTGATTTGCATGAAGATTTAAATGAAAAAGCGTTTATGAAAGTGTTAAAAAAAACCTTTAAGACTGGTAATATACGACATTCACAATTGTTGGATAAACCTATAAGAAAGGTAGCTCTTTTAGGGGGTTCCGGTAGCTTTGCAATCAAGAATGCTTTGATGGTTCAAGCCGATGCCTTTGTGAGTGCCGATTTTAAATATCACGATTTTTTTAATGCTGAAAATAAGATTTTAATTACAGATATTGGTCATTACGAAAGCGAACAATACACAAAAAACCTTTTAGTGGAGTATCTTACAAAAAAATTCACTAATTTTGCAATCATTTTAGCGAAAACGAATACCAATCCAATATATAATTATTAAAGTATTATGGCAAATAGAAAAGAAGTAAGCGTCGAAGATAAATTACGTGCATTATACGATTTACAATTAATTGATTCTCGTATTGATGCTATGCGTTTAATGCGTGGTGAATTGCCTCTAGAAGTACAAGATCTAGAGGACGATATTGTTGCTTATGAAACACGTATCCAAAAATTTGATGATTTTATTATGACTCAAGAAGCCGATATTGCTGCTAAAAAAATAGGTATTGATGAAGCAAAAGCCAAAATTGAAAAATACACCAAACAACAAGAAAAAGTTAGAAACAATAGAGAGTTCGATTCTTTGACTAAAGAAATAGAATTTCAAGAATTAGAAGTACAACTTTTTGAAAAAAGAATAAAAGAGGCTCAGGTTAAAATTGAACAAAAAAAGGTGATTATTGAGGAAACTAAAGAAAAATTGGCCGATAAGAAAGAACACTTAAAACATAAAAAAAGTGAACTCAGTCAGATAATTAAAGAAACCGAAAAAGAAGAGAATTTATTACTTAAAAAATCAGAAGAATTTGCAGAATTAATTGATAATCACCTGCTTAAAGCTTATAAACGTATTCGTTCTAATGTGAGAAATGGCTTGGCTGTAGTGACGGTAGAACGTGGTGCTGCAGGAGGTTCTTACTTTACCATACCACCGCAAAGGCAACTAGAAATAGCGGCTCGCAAGAAAATCATTACCGATGAACATAGTGGGCGTATTTTAGTAGACTCGCAATTAGCAGAAGAAGAACAAAAGAAAATAGAAAAAATGTTTGCATAATTTTTTCAATCCACCATAAAAAAAGGGCAGATTTTGAAAAATCTGCCCTTTTTTTATGAATTCTACCTTACAGTCAATTATAACGTATTGACTTTTTTAACTTTTTGCATTCCCACTTGAATCGCATCTTCATTAAGAGGAATTAAATGATGATGTCGTTTTGGAAGTGATTTTTCTAATCCCCTATGAACATTTTCCATCTTAACTAACGGATGCAGTTTTAGATAAGCACCCATTACAATCATATTAAACGTTCTTTTATTTTTAAGCAGAGATGCCTCTTTAGCTCCCTCTATGGTGGCAATATTTATATCTTTTCGTTTTGGATGTCGTATAATGCCATTGGGGTCATAAAGCAACAATCCTCCGGGTTTTACTTTGCTCTCAAATTTATCCATAGATTGTTGGTTGAGAATAATTGCTGTGTCATATTCATTTAATATAGGTGAACTTATACGTTCATCACTTAAAATAACAGCAACATTGGCAGTACCACCTCTCATTTCAGGTCCATAGGAAGGCATCCAACTCACTTCTTGGTCTTGCATTATACCGGAGTAGGCTAATATTTTTCCCATGGATAAGACGCCTTGTCCACCAAATCCTGCAATAATAATTTCTTCAGTCATTTTTCTTTTGTTATAAAGTTATCAAATAAAGAATTGTTAGCAAAAATGCCTACAACTCTAAACTATTTCTTAATATCACCTAAAGGAAAATAGGTCAACATATTTTCATCGAGCCATTCATTCGCTTTTTCAGGACTCATTTTCCACCCCGAATTGCAGTTCGAAACAATCTCTACAATAGAAGTACCCTTTTCATCACGTTGGTTTTCGAAGGCCTTTTGTATGGCTTTTTTTGCTTTTCTAACATATTTAGCTTGATGAACAGCTTGGCGTGTTGCATAGCTAACTCCGGGAAGTGCAGCTACCATTTCTGTAATTTTTAATGGGTACCCCATTGTTTCTACAGCACGACCATAGGGTGAGGTGGATGATTTCATTCCGTCAAGAGTGGTAGGAGCCATTTGTCCTCCAGTCATCCCGTAAATACCGTTATTAATAAAAATGATAACAATATTTTCCCCTCGATTACAAGCATGAATAGTTTCAGCTGTTCCAATAGCGGCTAAATCGCCATCACCTTGATAGGTAAATACATACTTTTCAGGAAAAACTCTTTTAATTCCCGTAGCAACAGCCGGTGCCCGACCGTGAGCAGCCTGTGTCATATCGACATTCATAAAGTCATAGGCTAACACGGAACAACCTACCGGAGCAACACCAATAGTTTTTTCTGTTATACCCATTTCTTCTACGACTTCCATAACCAATCTATGTGCAACTCCATGGCCACATCCGGGACAATAACTCAATGTATTGTCAGTCATGTTTTCAGTCTTCTTAAAAACGATTTTCCCCTTTTTTATGATATCTTCGGGTGTTATTATTGTTGTTGACATGTTACTTGTTTAAGATTAATTTTTCTTCTAATGCTTCCAATACCTCAGCGGGAGTAGGAATAATTCCACCCATTTTTCCAAAATGTTCTACAGGCGTTTTTCCGTTAACTGCCAATCGAACGTCTTCAACCATTTGGCCGGCATTCATTTCTACGGATAGGAAACCTTTTACTTTATCAGCATATGCTGCAATAATTCCGGAGGGATATGGCCAAAGCGTAATAGGTCTAATAATTCCTATTTTAATTCCTTTTTCTCTACCTAGTTGCACTGTTTTTTGACAAATTCTAGCACTAGATCCATAGGCCACTAAAATATAATCGGCGTCTTCACACTGCAATTCTTCGTAACGTACTTCATTTTCCGTAATTCTTTTGTATTTTTCTTGAAGATGGATGTTGTGTTTTTCCATAACTTCGGGTTTCAATGCCAAGGAAGTAATGATATTGCGTTCACGGTTTTTAGTTTTTCCGGTTGTTGCCCAGCTACCGTATTTTTCAATAATCTCTTCATTGGTCAATCGTTTCTTTTGTTCAGGAAGGTATACTTTCTCCATCATTTGACCGATAGCACCGTCAGACAAAATCATTGCAGGATTTCTATATTTAAAAGCGAGTTCAAAGCTTAAATCAACAAAATCGGCCATTTCTTGTACGGTAGAAGGAGCAAGAACAATCAATCTGTAATCGCCGTGACCACCACCTTTGGTTGCCTGAAAATAATCAGATTGTCCCGGTTGAATGGTTCCCAAACCCGGTCCTGCTCTTACGACATTTACAATTAAACAAGGTAACTCCGATCCAGCCAGATAAGAAATGCCTTCTTGTTTTAAACTTATCCCAGGACTTGACGAAGAGGTCATGGCTTTTTTACCAGCTCCTGCAGCTCCATAAACCATATTTATGGCTGCAATTTCACTTTCTGCTTGTAGTACAATCATTCCGGTTCTATCCTCGGGTCTTTCTTGCATTAAGTATTCTATAACTTCGGATTGTGGTGTAATGGGATAACCAAAATAAGCATCTGCACCAGCTCGTATTGCAGCTTCGGCTAAGGCTTCATTCCCTTTCATTAATTTAACATCTTCCATTTTTGTTTTAGATTTTTTGTGAGTACCTTTTTGAAAGTACTTCATAATTTTAGATTACTAGTTTTGATCTTTTGATAGCAAGATCTATTTTTCCGGTTTATACTGATATACGGTTATACACATATCGGGACAAACCAATGCACAAATTTTACAGGCTGTACACGCCTCGTGATTTGCAGGAAATGCAGGATTGTATCCCTTGGCATTAACTTGTTCATTCAATTTCAACACATCGGTAGGGCAAGCCACTACACAGAGATCACATCCCTTGCATGCTTCTGTATTTATCACAACTGCACCTCTTACTTTTGCCATTATTATTTGTTTTATAGATTAATACTGTTTGGGGGCTAACGCTCTGCGAATTTACAATCATTTTACAGGTTTAAAACTGATAAAAATCAGATTTATAAAGATAAATCTTATTTACATTTGAGGCATTGTACAGACATTATTAAATAAAAAATTATGAAATCAAATACAATATTAGGGTTTTTTATCGTCCTTTTAGTCGGTGTTACTTCTTTTGGTCAAAATCAAGGCTTTAATTACAAGGCTATAGTTAATGAAAATGGAATTGTTCTTCAAAATCATGCTATTGTAGTGCGTTTCAGTATTCTTGAAAATGGAACAACACAAGTGTATCAAGAAACTCACACAACCACTACAGATGACAATGGAATTGCCATTGTAACGATTGGAGAAGGCGACACTTCGGATAATTTTTCTGCGATTGACTGGTCAGAGACGCAATACCTTAATGTGGCCTTTGATACGGGTTCGGGTTATGTTGATATGGGTACAACGGAGTTTAAAGCTGTTCCTTTTGCCAAATATGCCAATAAAGCAGAACTTGCTGATTATGTAACTTATTCTTTCTGGAATCAGCTATCCAATGGGATAAATTCTAATGATCCTGTGGGTATTGGTCTTTCTTCTACAGTAGAAGCTAATTTACACATTAAGGATGTTACCGGTGGAAATCCATTGTTAAAAATGGAATCTACCGATAATGTTTATACGATTTGGAAATCAAATAGAGCAGGTGTAGATGATTATCTGATAGGTATTGATGGTGGTAATAATAAATTTCAATTTGCTAATAGTAGTACCGGAGATTATCCGTTAACACTACATGGGGCTAAGGTAGGGGTTAATAACCTGTATCCTACGGCTAATCTAGATGTGGTAGGTTCTATCAAATTAGTAGACGGCACACAGGGGACAGGAAAGGTGTTAACTTCTGATTCTGCTGGTAATGCTTCTTGGATGGAACCTTCAATGCCGGCGGCAACCTATGAAATACAGTATTCTCCTACAAATGCACAAGTTTATAATTCCAACACAAGTTTTATCAAAACGAATGTAGCATTCTATGTTT
>JANTFW010000074.1 GCA_024763245.1 Flavobacteriaceae bacterium
AATGTATTAAGTATTCCTGCTCGCTTTGTTTCCTTGTATCAGGCTTTAGAATTTGTGGAAACATTCATTACCACCACATTTGAAGGAGGAAGACACTTAAAAAGGGTTAAAAAGATAGCGCTATAAAATACCTAGGTACGTACTAATTAATATCATAATAAATCCCTAATCTATTATATTTATACCAAGATAGATAGTATTTATTAAAAGGATGTCTAATATTAAAAGTACTTGTTACCTTTGTAGTGTAAAATGAATACTAACAAATAAATTCAAATCATATGAAAGTAAATAGATATGTTGATATTTCAACAGTAGAAAAAGAAGCTAAAAAAGATTACATCGATCGTCATTCCCCATTTTTATATTGTGCAGATACTGCTACAAAAGGTGAAAAATTTAAAGTAACGGTAAAAGTAGGTAATGAATATTCACATCCGGATGATTTTGATCACTATATTTCGTATGTCCAATTATGGGATGGAGAAACTTTATTGGCACAATCGAATTACGAGCCGGGAACTTTAGGTAATATGCCTAATCAAGTAGAAGTAGATTTTTATATAGTACCTACTAAATCTAAACTAAAATTAGCAGCTACAGCTTATTGTACTAAACACGGGCTTTGGGCTAATGAAATAAAAGAAGTAAAAGTTTCCTAACTTATACAACTAAGTCTAAAGGGTAATTAAAAATTGAAAGACTGCTTATTTTGGTAAGTACTTTCTATTTTTAGTTGCCTTTTTTTATTTATAAACATCAAATATTAAAGATGGCTGGGCATCATCATCACGATACAAGTACCTTAAGTGGTAAAAACTTACTGCTCACTATTTTATTAAATTTAGGCATAACTCTGGCGCAACTAATAGGAGGTTTTATATCCGGAAGTTTAGCCCTACTATCAGATGCCGTTCATAATTTTTCGGATGTATTAGCTTTACTTATTAGCTATGTTGCCAATTGGTTGAGTACTAAAAAAGAGCAAAATCTGGATAAAACGTTTGGTTATAAGCGCGCCGAAATCATCGCTGCTTTTTTTAATGCGGCAACATTAATAATAGTAGCTATTATCTTGGGAATTGAAGCTATTAAACGCTTTTATAATCCAACAGAAATTGCCAGTAATATAGTGATTATCTTAGCCTTAGTGGGTATTACTGGAAATGGATTAAGTGTTGTATTTCTCAAAAAAGATGCACAGCATAATCTCAATATGAAATCGGCTTATTTGCATTTATTAGCCGATTTATTAACCTCGGTAGCGGTATTTGTGGGTGGGGTATTAATGAAATATTATCATATATTTTGGATAGATGCCTTGCTGACCTTGTTGATTTCAATCTATTTGATATATATGAGTTGGCGTATTTTTATTGATGCCTTAAAAATATTGATGCTCTTTGCTCCGGAACATATCATTATTAAAGATATTGAAACAGCTATTTTACAAATTCCCGGTATTCGTAACATACATCATGTACATGTGTGGCAACTCAATGATAGAGATACCCACTTCGAAGCGCATATCGAGTTTAAAAAAAACATAAAATTATCTGAGTTTGATGTTATTTGTGAACGTATAGAACAGCTATTACGAGATCAGTTTCGTATTCAACATAGCAATCTGCAACCGGAATATGATAGAGATGATACCAAAGAATTTATCATCCAAGATTAAAAAAATCTATTTAATTGAAGCTTGCATTTAATGACAAAACTCATTTAATGAAAAAGTAAAAATGTGTAAATTGCGCTCACTATTTTTACTGATGTATGACTTTAAAAACTGTTGAAGGGCACCACGATGAAGCTTTATTTTTAAAAGTTCCCGTGGTACTCTATAAAAAAGATTCCTTCTGGATACGCCCTTTAGACAAAGATATTCTTTCGGTATTTGATAAAAAAAAGAATGCATTAGCCCAAAAAGACCGTTATCAACGTTGGATTTTACTAGATGATAAACAGCAACTGATAGGAAGAATAGCGGCTTTTATCAATCCTAAAACAAAACTGAAAAACACAGATTACCCCGTTGGAGGTATTGGCTTTTTCGAATGTATTAATAATCAAGAAGCTGCCAATTTACTTTTTAATCAAGCCAAAGAATGGTTGCAAAAACGAGGTATTGAAGCTATGGAAGGTCCTATTAATTTTGGAGATCGTGACAAGTGGTGGGGTTTATTGACAGAAGGTTTTGATGAAGAACCCAATTATTTAGCTAATTACAATTTCTCATACTACCAGGAGCTGTTCGAAAATTATGGATTTAAATGTTATTTTAATCAATTTACCTTTAAAAGACCTATAGCGGTTGAATTACCCGATTCTTATATTGATTCTGTTGAAAAAGTACTGAGCAATCCCGATTTTTCTTTTACTCATATTCGCAAAAAGAATTTAGATCGCTATATCGAAGAATTTCGGATTATTTATAACAAAGCTTGGGCTAAGCACTTGGGTGTTTCAGAAATGAAACCTAGACAGGCCAAAGCTATTATTACTTCCTTAAAACCGGTTTTAGATGAAAAAGTAGCTTGGTTTGGTTATTACAAAGGAGAACCCATTGCTTTTTTTATTTCGGTACCGGAGGTAAATCAAATATTTAAACATGTGGATGGTAAACTTAACCTTTGGGGAAAGCTTTTATTTTTACTACATAAATTATTCAAAACAAATAAAAAATTATTAGGAATAATCTTTGGGGTGATTCCAGAATTTGATGGAAAATCGATTACCCATGCCATTACCTATGTGGCACAAAAAGTAATACAAGAAAAAACGAATTATCAAACTATTGAAATGCACGGAATAGGAGATTTTAATCCGGCAATGATAAAATTAGTAAACAAGTTGGGTGGTACCGAAAAATCAAAAATTCACACCACCTATCGCTATCTGTTCGATCGTACAAGACCTTTTAACAGGATGCCTATAAAATCAAAAAATAATGGATAATAAATATGTAGTTATCACAGGTGCTTATGGTGGTCTAGGAAAAGCCCTTGCCGAACTCTATGCCAAGCAAAATTTTGGTTTGGTTCTAATGGGTAGAAAAGAAAAGGAATTAGAAGCTTTAAAAGAATCCATACAAACTGATATACCAATCCATACAGTAGTTTGCGATGTTAGTGACTGGGAGAGTTGTAAGGCAGCTTACAAGGCCGTTCAATTAAAAAAAATTGCGGTACACACCTTAATAAATAATGCAGGAATTACCTATATACAAAATTTCAATAAAGACTATCAAATAGACCGCTATCAGCAATTAATAGATACCAATTTAAACGGACCGGTATATCTTACCCATCTTTTTTTAGATGATTTGTTACAGCACAAGGGAAGTGTCATAACCCTATCCAGTGTAATTGGCTATGCACCAGTTATTGGAAGAACGGCTTATGCCGCTTCTAAGTTTGGATTAGAAGGTTTTTTTAGTGTTCTTCGTGCAGAAGTAGCAGACAACTTGCATGTAATGATGGTTTACCCCACCTTTATTGCCACACAAATACGAGCACAAGTAAAAGGCGATAAAACCGTAAATGAGGTACTAACACCCGAAGAAGTAGCCCAAACAACCTTTAAAGCACACCAAAACAAACAAAATAAAGTTTACATAGGAAAAACAGCTAAACTCTCTTTTTATTTATACAAGTTTTTTCCGAATTTGTATGTAAATTTGATGCGTAAAAAAGTAAACCAACCAACCTAACACAATCATTAAAATGAACAAAATAAAAGGATTAAAACCCTTGTATACTTCGTTATTACAAGGTATAGGAAACACGCCTTTAGTACGATTAAATAAGCTTAGCGATAAATATGGATGCGAAGTCTATGGTAAAGTAGAAGCTTTTAATCCTTCTATGTCTATCAAAGACCGTGTAGTCAATTATATTATTGAAAAAGCAGAAATAGAAGGCCGTCTTAAACCCGGAATGACCATAGTCGATGCTACCAGTGGTAATACCGGTTTATCTATTGCTTTAGTTTCTTTAATTAAGGGTTATAAATGTATTTTGACCGTAAAAGACAGCTCTGCCGAAGCAAAGATTTTACAATTACAATTGTATGGAGCGCGCGTTATTAAGTGTCCGGCAAAAGCCAAACCGGATGATCCACTTTCGTATTATTCGATGGCCAAAAAAATAGTAGCCGAAAACCCTAATGCTTTTTTCTTAGATCAGAATCATAATGATAATCATTTTCAAGCCCATTTTCACAGTACAGGCAATGAATTATGGCAACAAACAGAGGGTAGAATAACCCATTTCTTTGCCAGTGCCAGTACCGGTGGAACGGTTTCAGGAACAGGAGCCTTCTTAAAAAGTCAAAACCCTGATGTTAAAGTGGTTTGTGCCGATTCTAAAGGATCGGTTTTAAAACCATTTCACGAAGATGGTAAATATTATAAAGAATTAAAAAAACAAACCCCATTAGAGGGTGTGGGTAAAGATATTATCCCTTCTGTTTTTAGAATTGATATCATAGATGAGTGTCTAGAGGTAGATAACGACAGTAGTATTCAAAATGCAAAAGACCTATTAGTAGATGAAGGTATTTTTGCCGGAGGTTCCAGTGGTGCAGCTATTGATGCCTTCAAAAAATATAGAGCTAAATATCCAAAGGAAAAAATAGGGTTAGCCGTTCTCAGTTTTCCGGATCATGGCTTAAAATATATGGGTAAATTGTATAAATCGGAAGTACCTGCCGAAAATGCTGCTGATTTAGTTTAGCTTTCAAGTTCCTTTTTTACTTGTACGACTACTTCATGTAAGTTTTCTTTAAGTTTTTTGTAAATTTGCCAAAATAATGTAATAGCATATAGATGGATTTATTTGATAAAATTAATGCCAAACACGGACCTTTAAAAGATTATGCCGCTTCTAGTGAAGGGTATTATATGTTTCCCAAACTAGAGGGGGAAATAGGCCCTAGAATGAAATTTAACGGGAAAGAAGTAATCATGTGGAGTATCAATGATTATTTGGGCTTATCCAATGACCCTGAAGTGCGCAGAATTGATGCAGCTTCCGCAAAACAATGGGGATTAGCTTATCCAATGGGATCTCGTATGATGTCCGGACATACCGATAAACATGAACAATTTCAAAATGAAATTGCCGAATTTCAAAATAAAGAAGCTGCTTTTCTATTAAACTATGGCTATCAGGGGGTTTTTTCCATCATTCAAAGTTTGGTAGACAGACACGATGTTATTGTATATGATTATGAGTCTCATGCTTGTATTGTAGATGGTGTTTCTTTACATTTAGGAAAGCGTTTTGTCTACGATCACAACGATATACCCAGTTTACGTAAAGCATTAGAACGGGCTCAAAAGGTAACCGAGGAAACCGGAGGTGCCATTTTGGTTATTTCAGAAGGTGTTTTTGGAATGCGTGGGGATCAAGGAAAATTAAAAGAAATTGTAGCCCTTAAAAAAGAGTTCGATTTTAGAATTTTTATTGATGATGCACACGGTTTTGGTACCCTAGGTCCACAAGGTCAAGGGACTTCTTTTGAACAAGGTGTACAGGATGAAATAGATATTTATTTTGCGACTTTTGCTAAAAGTTTTGCCAGTATCGGGGCTTATGTAGCTTCTACTAAAAAGGTTATTTTACATCTGCAATATACGATGCGTTCACAAATATTTGCAAAATCTTTACCTATGCCCATGGTAGAAGGGGCTTTGTACAAACTAAAATTACTGCGTGAAACAACTGCTCATAAAGACAAACTTTGGACCATAGTTAATGCCTTACAAAAAGGCTTAAAAGATTTAGGTTATAATATTGGTATTACCAATTCTGCCGTAACACCGGTCTATTTAAAAGGCTCTATTGATGATGCTAGAATGATTGTGGAAGAAATGCGTGAAAAATACGGAGTGTTTACCTCTATGGTTGCTTATCCGGTTATTCCAAAAGGAATGATTATTTTACGTATTATCCCTACAGCTTCGCATACGATGAAAGAAGTGGATGAAACCTTAGCTGTTTTTGAAAAGATGAAACCTTTTATTGCTAAAGTAGCTGCAGGAAGTAATTCCTAAAAATATGTATTTATAAAGTGTATGCGTCCTATATTTCTTTTGGAAATATAGGACGCATACTTTTTTCACAATGCTTTCACTGCTTTTTATAAACCTGAGTTCGAGCTAATATTTATCTCACAGAAAGTCAATAATGCAGTAGATTTTTGCTAAAAATCAAGTAGTTATAAGTTTATAGCCACACTTATAGGAATCATGATATGATGTATATACGAATCTTTATACACTTCGTTTATGCCCAACTCTGCACGTGTAGTAATAGCAACTGCATCATTTAATTTTACCCCAAATCCTGTAAAAATTCTTAAATCGGATTTTTGTGGTGCAATATTACCACTATAGGATAGTAAAAATGAAGGGCTGGCACCTAAACTAAAAAAAATATTTTTGTATACATATACATTATAGGATAATGCCAAGTCTAGATAAGCATAGCTCTCGTCTATTTTAGAGTACGTAATATCGGGAAATAATTCAGTTCCGGCGTTAAATTTAAATTCCTTATAAATTTTAGTTGGGGTATAATTTACTTCAAACATAGTAAAACCAAAACCGTCTTCGTATTTAGCAAAAACACCGGTTTTAAAATTGAGTTTAAAATCGGCTAATTGGGGGTTTCCTTTTATTACATCATCACCTGATAATACGGCATTAACATTTTCATTAAGGGTAACATCCGGTAGAATGGCAGAGTTAATCTGTACCCCTCCTTTTAAGCCGAAACTTAAACCTTTGTCATGTTGTGCATAGCCGGAAAAGCTAACCCATAAACTGATAATAACGAGTGTAATTTTATTCATAACTTTAAATTTAATTGGCAAATGTAGAAGATTATTTATAAGTATTGTGTAACTCTTTTTACACGATAGTGTTAAAACCCTTGTTGGAACTTCTTATTCCTTCTTAAAAATAGAAACCTTCATAAGCAACCGTTTACTACGAATTTCCTTTTGTGACAGTCTATAATTATTGATATCTTTGAAAAGAGAATAACCAAGTGTTTTTAAGATGGAGTGGTTTTTAAAGAATTATCAAGAAGTAACCAAAGACGAATTATACAGTGTATTACGATTACGAGCCGAAGTGTTTGTAGTAGAACAAGATTGTCCCTACCAAGATGTGGACGATAAAGATCAACGGGCATGGCATCTTTTTGGGGTAGATCAAGGAGAAGTAGTAGCTTATCTTAGAGTTTTTAAAGCAGGCGATTATTTTCAAGAGATTTCCATTGGTAGAGTGGTGGTAAAACCCACTTATAGAGCCAGCGGGTTGGGTCACCAATTAATGAAAAAAGCCATTCGTTTTATAGAAAGTAAACCGGGCGACAAAAGTATTCGTATTAGTGCCCAAACCTATCTTAAAAAGTTTTATGAATCGCATGGATTTAAACAAGTTGGCGCTCCTTATTTAGAGGATGGCTTACCACATATTGGTATGTTAAGAGGGTAATAACCGCTTACTCTACAATATAGATTGCATCTTCTTTTAATATAGGTTTATTTTTGTAACGTAGTACTAATTGTGCTACTGCCACGGTATCTCTTTCGCAATATTTTACAATTCGTTGTAAATCCTTTTCTTTATAGTATACTTCAGCCACTTGGCTACCATCTATATCCTCTTTGGGCGATGGAATATCTAAGATAGAAGTAAGGAGCTGCAAAGAAGTATAATGCTTGTAATCTCCGAATTTCCACAACTCTAAAGTATCTAAATGAGGTACTTCCCAAGGTTTCTTCCCAAAAAGATTTAGTTTTTCGGGTAAATCTATCCGGTTAATAATCATTCTTCGTGCAATAAAGGGAAAATCAAATTCTTTTCCGTTATGAGCACAGAGTAGTTGTTCCGGTTTGTTAAAGTGTGCATTAAGCAAGTTTTTAAATGCGTTTAGTAATTCTTTTTCATCACCAGAAAATGAACGGACTCTAAATTTTTGCATGGCATTTTCTGAAGTAAAAAAGCCAACAGAGATGCAGATTATTTTACCAAACTCTGCCCAAATACCGGCACGTTCATAAAAGTCCTCGGGACTTATAGCATCGGCTTTACGTTGGTATTCAGTTTTTTTGGCAAAAAGTTCCTGTTTTATTTTTGGTAATTCATCAAACTGTGCGGTCTCCGGAACAGTTTCAATATCCAAGAACAGGATTTTCTGAAGATTAATGTGATCTAGCATTTTTCAATTTTTTTGTAAAGATAAAAAAACACCCTTGAGTAATCAAGAGTGTTTTTTATTTTTTTTAAAATGCTTGTAATCTAAATCTATAAGAGATTATTCAATTACTAATTTACGTGTGGCTATACGATTATTTTCTTCAACTTTAATAATGTAAATACCACTATTTAATGAAGAAACAGTAAGTGTAGTGTCCTCAATAGTAGTAGCAAGCACTTGTTTTCCAAGAATATTGAATATTTGAATATTTTTAGTCAAGTTGTCTTGAGTAGTAATACGTAGTACACCATTATTTACCGGATTGGGATAAAGAGAGAATCCTTCTATAGGTTGTTGATCAAAACCAAGAACCATATCACTGCCCATATCTCTAGGCGTGATAAAGTAGGTGTTACCACTTCTTTCGGTAATAATACCGGCAAGATTTACAGCATCCATTGGAATAACGCTTCCAATATAATCGGCATCATAAAAAGAAGTTCTCATGTTATAGGCATCTGCTGCACCGTTTACTACATATTCTAGTCCGGTAGCAAATACTGCTGTACCATCGCCATCGGCAAAGGTAATCGCCTCACTAATTTGTACCAATTCAGACTCATAATCTTCGGCATTTGCTGTAAGATCAGCAATACTTACCATTTGAGGAGCTACGGTATTACCTGTTGAATTAACACCAGGATCTGCAGAAGGAACTATTTGCATGGTACCGTTGTATTCGGCAAGTTTTCCTCTTAAGTTAATTACACCGTCACCTTCGTTATATACAGTAGAAATTACACTGGCATTATCATCAATTAGGATACCGGCTGTAGCATCTTGTGCCCATTTTTGGTTTCTAAAATTTTGTGCGTAAGTACCATAAACCTCTCCGGTTACACGGTAATAGTTACCGATAGTTCCGGCACGTAGTTCAGCTAAATTAGCTACATCGGTGTAAGCGGCAATCGAATAATTCACGGTTTGATTTACAGCGGGATCTAAAGGTTGATGGGCGTCATCTACCAATTCCATATACACGCTGTGTGCTCCGGGAGTTAAACCGGATAATGCAATTGGATTTGTATCGTATTTCATTACGGTACTACCACCGTCTATTTGATAGTGAATATGTCCATCGCCATTACCGGCAGTAGCTACGGTAAAGTTTTGTACGACAAAGGTTACATCTAGACTAGTTGTTTCAGGATTGTAAACGGCACC
>JANTFW010000075.1 GCA_024763245.1 Flavobacteriaceae bacterium
CGTGTAGAAGGTAATGTTGAATGTAGTATCTCTAAGAATTGGGAATTTACTTTTAATAAATCCAAAGGGGTAATAGCCCGTATAGGTAACCAAGATTATGTATCCAACCAAATGCGTATTACGCCAAGCCAAAATGAATTAGCTTCTATACTGCCCAATGACTTAAAAAACAGTGCCCATATCATCATTAATAATGAAGGAAATTGGAATAAACTGTTAGCTAACTTATATATAGATGATACCTATCGATTAGGTATCCCGAAAGATAATGCACCCCTAAATATTAGTTTGGGTACTTTACAAAATAATACACCGTTTAAAGCTGTATGGATTTCGGAGCCGGAAGGAACCTTATACCTCGATAATAGACGCACGAACAAACAAAGACTTCGTTTTCAAAAATATTTTTACTTGTCTGATTACACACAGACTAAAGATCCTGCTTTCTATCTAACCGCTAAATTACATCAAGAAGAACAATGGCTTACCAATGAGATAGGTGCATTTAAACTAGGTACATTCACTAACAAACCTGAATTAGAGCTATTTGGAAAAGGTCTTACCGTAACCGATTATAAACTAGCCACCAATTTATACTCTTTTCAACCGCATATTTTAGGCGCCGTTACCCTACCTAACACTTTGTATAACAACACCATACAATTAGGAAGAAAAGCTAATACACCTCAAGAACCCACAATAGACAAGCTGGAAACAAGAGCTCACAAATCCGATTTTACTCCTGCAAAATCCATAAAAATAAAGGTTTTACGGCCGGAAGATATGGTGTTTTTAGAATTTGAGTTCCAAAATTTTAAATTTAAGGGAGCTTCAAAACCAACCACCATAAAACCTATTAAAACAATTAGAAAAGTAGGAATTAAACCGGTTTCAAACACCCGCACTATTTCAAGCCCCGTATCTTTGCAGGAAACCAATACGAATACCTATACCGGATTAGAATTAGCCAATCCGAATCAAAAAGGAATAATAACCGTATACTTCCCTACACAACACACGCTAGAGGAAGCTTTTTATGAAGCCGCTCCAAATCTAGGTGACGCCAATGGATCAGATCCCGTAAAATTACCGGTAAAACACCTTCGAGCTAAAAAAAGCCGATTGGTTTACGAACTCAAGGCCGGACACAAAGGCTTTAATTTAACCCTAGAAGAGCTATTAGATTGGTCAAAATTTAAACTTCAAGTACATCCACGTGCTTGGGTAAAACTCGATAGCATTAAACCAATTCATATACCTGTAAAAAAATCTATCAATACCAAAAAGCCTATACATAAAAGCACGGCAAAACTTGCAAATAATAATCTACTCTATACCACTAAAATTTCTCAAAAAAAGAAAGCTGATATTTATAATGTCAAGGAACTAAATACGGTCTTAGGAAAGACAGCAAGTAATTCTCTTAAACCCGGTGCATCATTTTCTTATGTTGATATGAAAGTGCGTTCTATTGATAAAAAATACACCTCGATAGAAGCACCAGCCCTACTCTATATTTCGCCAAACCAGGTTAATGATTTTCATCACAAAACCAGTTTAGACATAGCGGAACTCAGTACACCTATTCGTAAAACCAACACCAAGATTACAAAGGCTTCAGTTACTAAATATGGGTTAAAACCAGTTGGTACTAAAACCTATCCTTATAGTGTATTATCGGATAAACCCGGTGCACTTGTAGAGTTATGGCATACCCATTTAGGGGTTAAGATGAACGATGGCTCCACCTCTACTGCCCTATCAAAATTAAAAACAATCCGTGCCCTTTGGGCGTATGATGCTTCGGGTAATTATACTGAAGATCAAGGAGTAAATTTACCCTTTAGAGCCGCTTTAGATGCCAATAATCGCCATAAATTAGTACATCTTACCTCTAATTATTCGATTAACAAGTACAAACCCCAACCTGTACAAGTAAAAAAGTTGATTCTATCCAATTTAGGCGCTTATATTGATTGGCAAGCAAAATTTAAAACACCTACCTATGCCAGTAACTTAAATATTGTTGAATGGGAACATTTAGCCACTTTAGGTCGCGATCATTATGTAAAAATTGTAGAAGAAGGATACCTGTTTCCTTTTGGACACCGTGCCTCAATGATTACCATAACCGAAAGAAAGTTTGATCCTAAAACTAAAGCGGCCGTTAACAAGCAACGAAAATATATTGTGGTGTTAGAAGATACGTTGCAATACCAAAGGACCGACAACAACAATCATTTTATTAAGTTTCCTTTTCAAGAAGTACGGATTCTTACCACTAAAACCCCTAATATAGATAAGCCTGTAAACAGTTCTATCATTGATGATAACACGCACAAAGCCTTTTTTATAAATGTAGGAAATAAGGGGTATTTATTTGATATCATCACAACCGATAAAGAAGCTATGGAGCATCACGTACGTATGCCTTTGGCTTTTGTTGAAAATGGCGTTGCTGAAAATAAAAATTTGATATCAAAAGTTATAACTAACTATCACAAATCACAATATGAAGTCAACAACAACATTTCATTTAATGGTAAAACAATTGCTTATGCTGAGAGTCTTGTAGGTGGTGATACAACATTGGAAACTGAAAAACTCCTTTTTGGTGCTATGCCCTATAGTACACAAGAAATACGAGCTATTAAGTTCCATCCCACAATGCGTTCTGCTAAGGTCTTTATCGACGCCATTGACAAAATTACCGATACCAAAAAGCCGGTTGAAATCAGTTTAGAAGACGATCGTAATACCGGAAGCATCTTTGCCAGTGTTGCCGACGCTCTAGTAGATTTTACAGGAGGTTCAGAGAGTTCAGGCGGATTTTTAACACCTAATATGCCTGTTAATGCACTTAGCAAAATACAAGGAGCTGTTGGCGGTACACTTGCCGATCTTAAAGCCATGCGTTTTAATCCGTCTAGTGTTTTTGGGGCCTTAGACGATTTGCCGGTGGCTAAAATATTTGGTGCTATTAAATTGGTCGATTTATTATTAGATCTAAATCTAAATGATTCTGTTGGCGAATTTATTAGAACTATCACTAAGATTAGAGCGGATATCGAAGAATTAAAAAATGCAATCCTATTTATTGAAAGTGATGTCAAGCAAAAGATAAAAAACAGTACCGAAGAAGCAAAAGATCAGCTGGAAAAAGAAGCCAAAAAACAGGTTGAGGCAGTTGAACAAGATATTAAAACCAAGGTGCTAGCTCTTTTAGATACACTTAATAGTCAAGCACCTAAGATACCCAACCTTAAAACCTACATTACAGAAACAGCTTTTTTTGCTGAATATAAGTTTCAACCTCAGTTTAAGGGCAAGTCCATTGTGGTTATTCCGGAGTTGTTAAAACTAAGTGTAGACAATCCACAAAAAGGAATGAGTATCTCTACGGTTCTTAAAAAACCTTTTGCCTTGGATGCCGTTCCAAGTCTTAAAACAGCGGCTCGCTTTGATAAATTTGCTATTGATATAGTCCCTTTACTTAAAGTCAAATTTAATTATTTAGAATTTAATAGTGGCTCTACGGTTAAAACTGATATCAAAGTAGATATGGATGCCGATAATCCTATTGAATTTAAAGGGGCTTTAAGTTTTGTAAATAATTTGCAAAGCATTATCCCTAATACCGGTTTTTCCGAAGATGGTCCTTACATTAATCTATTGCCAACAGGTGTAAAAGCCGGGTTTAACATAAGTGTACCCAATGTAGAAGTAGGTGTATGTATGATTACCAATATCAGCTTAGGGGCATACGTACTCTTACCATTTACCGGAGCACCGCTAACCTTAGGATTTAATTTCTGTACGCGAAACAATCCATTTTTATTGACTATTTCCGGTTTTGGAGGTGGTGGCTATTTCTTAATGGTTACTACCTTAAACGGTATCCAATCTTTAGAGGCCGCTTTTGAGTTTGGTGCCGCTATGTCATTAAATGTAGGTGTAGCCTCCGGATCCGTATCGGTAATGGGAGGTTTTTATTTTAAAATGGAATTGATAGAGGTAGATGGCAATGAAGTATCTGATGTCACATTAAGTGGCTATTTACGTATGAATGGACGCCTATCTGTTTTAGGATTAATTACAGTTTCCGTAGAATTTTACCTAGCACTAGATGCTGTTATTACAGATGGTAAGGTAGAAAAAATGGTAGGTGTTGCCAGTCTTAAAGTAAAAGTAGAAGTACTGTTCTTTAGCAAAACGGTTTCTATTACCGTTAGACGTGAATTAAAAGGTGCTGATGCCGATCCTAAGTTTATAGAAATGGTCGAACCGGATGATTGGCAACAATACTGTTTAGCCTTTGCTAGTTAACTCATTACACAAATTTGAAAACACATAACCATGTCACAAGAAATTATATTTACCACACTTCCACACAAACGTATTAGCATAGATGGCAATGATTTCTTACAGCTATCTGTATATACATCTATTAAGCTTAACACGCCTTCTGATACCAATTTAGGAAATTTTAAAAACATATTAAATTGGTCTGAAAAAATAAAAAATGCCGATTTTAAATTTAAATTGAGTAATGGGAAAATTGTAGAAGCGCAGCTTGACAAAAGCCAACTAGACGTTGATTTATACCAAAATATCTTCCATAAAAACATCAAAGTAGATGATTTTAAAGAGGAAAACTTCTCCAAAAAGAAATTTTTATCGGTTCCTGTAATTCATATTCAAAATTTCATCTTTAACAATCTTAAAAAGGCCGCTATAGAAGAGCCTAAAAATCTAGTCTCTGCCGATAAATTTATTGATGTCAATAGATTTGCCGCTATATCAAGGTTCAAATTAAAAGACAAGAAAATTGCCAATAACGAACAGAAATATGAAACTAAGTTAAAGGTTAAACCTTTGTATGCAAAAGATATCATCAAAAAAGATGATGGTACCAAAAATTTTAAAAAGAACCTTCAAAAAAATAACTTTGTTCCTTTTACTAAAAAAATACGCCCCAGAACCGATTTTATTCAGCTTAGAGAATTTCATCGCGTAGATCGTAAATTTGCTAAAAATCCTACTTTTAAAATTCAAAAACCGGTTTTTGAATTCCATAATATTATGGCTGTCATAAACAGTTATCCTCAAATTATGCGAAAAATGGGATTTATCCTCGATTTTCTAATCCCTTATGAGGCTAGTATTCCTTCAAAAGGGCATATCAAAATAGTGCCCGAAGTCTTAGATCTCGATGAGCAAAATTCGGTTTTATCTATTCCGGCAACGGCTTACGAGATTACAGAAACCGGTTTTTATGTAGCCGACAAAGACGATTCTATTTTTAAACAAGGCTTTGTAAAGATTAATTCGGATCAATTTTCTGTCGTACAGATAGATGCCGATGGAGCTGCATTAAAAACCAGCAATATGGTGGACACCAAAGTAAATCAGATTGCTAAATTTTATGAAACACGTTCTAAAATAGCGGTAAGTAAGCAAGAAAAAACCAAGATTAAGGAAATAGTAGCTCCTCCCGAAGAAGAAGGATTACCCTATATGCGTACTGCCGGTATAGCCATTACCAAAAACGGCATGGCAGAACACCTTTATGCGAGTATTCATTTAAACGAAACCCTTAAAAAAACCTTTAAACAAGCCACTCCAAAAACAATAGCTGTTAAAAAGAATTTAATTATCGGGCAAACCCCCAAACCCTTGCAGCTTCAAATTAAAGAACCTGAAGTAGTCTTATACTCTAATGAAATTGTACAAGGCTATCGTATGGATATCGCCTATAAAGAAAATCCAACCAAATGGCATTCCTTACACGAAAAGCAAGATACATATACATGGTACGATGAATCCCAAACACCCGACACGATTAATAATATTGCACCTGATGAAGGATTTATCCAATTAGGAGTAGCCGAAGACCCTGATGATAAAGACGCTATTTTTGTATCGGAAACCCTGGCACGTTGGGAGGGATGGAGCTTATCTGTACACAAACCCGGATTTGCGATTAATGAAGCTGATGATTATACCTTAAAAGATGGAGAAACTCAAACCAAAGACTTTGTAAACAAAGACAAAAAAGATGAAGCTAAAAAATATGTCTTTAATCCGGATTTAGAATTTAAAGTTAATGCTAGTTCTAGTATCGTACCGGGTAGTTTACCCAAGCTACGTTTTGGCAAAGACTATCATATCCGTATTAGAAGTGTAGATTTGGCCGGAAACAGTGTAGATTTGGATTTTCAGTCTGAATCTCCTACCCTAACCCATCGTAAAAATATACGCTATATGCGTTATGAACCTTTGGCAAGTCCAATTGTACTGGCTGGAAATGAATTAAAAGACGGAGAATTTTTAGAACACATGGTTATTCGTAGTAACTACGACCAGACGGCTACCGAATACGAAGATACTCACGAAGTGGATGGAAAATTTTTTGATGAATATTCACAACGATTTTTACTGCCACCAAAAAACAGTCAGTTAATGGCCGAAACGCACGGTATGTTTGAAAAGGCCTTTACCAATAATCCTGCTGAGGCACAAAAAATTTATGAAATTATTACTGGTCACGAAGGATTATATCAACAGAAAGAAAAGAATAAAGAGCGTATATACAAACCCTCAGAAGTAGAGATTATTTACTTACCGGATCCTATGGCAGCAGGGGTTTCACTATTTGTTGCAGAAGGCTATCAAAATACACATTCACAAGACTTTAAAGCCCGAATGTTCAGCTTTTTCACCAATACAGAATTAGCGCCTGATCAAACTAATATCGATATACCCGAAGATTGGTATAATGCAGCGCCAATCCGTATTCGACTTGAAGAAGGAGAAACCCATACAAAATGGGATGCCCAAAAGCGTATATTTACCGTCTTTTTACCCAAAGGTTATCGCACACGGATTAAATTTAGCACCTTTTGGCGAGAAAAAGACCTCACACAACTATCTGCCTTATGGCAACTTGTAAAAAGTGATGCACCCGGTAATATTAGAGCACTCAAACAATTGGCCAAATCGGGGCAACATTGGATGGTTAGCCCTTCCAGAGAACTGGAACTGGTACACGCGGTACAACAACCCGTTGATAAACCTGAAATTATGGCCATTTATCCCGATAGGGAGTATAACAGTACCACTGTAGCCATAAATACCCGATTTGATATTCACGGGGAAAGCACAGAAAAAGTGGCCTTTCAAGCCCGCTGGGTCGACCCGATTGATGATGGCATTTCTGTATCTATTAAAGAAAAGGAAGAAAGCAATAGTATCTCAAATATCACTGTGCATTATCACGATGATAAAGTTACCAAAGGAAGTATTCCTGAAAAAACAGCAGTGGTTAATCCAAACCATAAATTTGTGGTAATTAAACCCGAGTTGCAATTTAAAAAAAGAACAGCTGTGGATTTTAAAGCCAATCCACAACCCGGGGCTAAAAAAGTAAATCAACTCTACAAGCCCCAACTATCACTATACAATAAATACAAGAAAGGAAAAGCAATTAAACAAATCGCTATGGTAGACCGGTTAAAACTGGATCTTATGGAACCCAAACTGTCCTTTGTAAAAGACATGAACTTACGTATTCTACCTCTAGAACAACAGTTTAACGACACCAAACACCGATGGGTCGACTATCGTTTGGTGGGCTCTTCACGGTATAGAGAATATTTTGATAAGTTATTAGCCGTCAACCCGGATTTAAAAACAACACGCGAAAGTGATTGGGTAAAAAAAGTAAACATACTGAGCAGTTCAAGGCCACAACCTCCCGAAATAGATTATGTGATACCCACTTTTGAATGGAAAAAATCAGAGCAAGGAGACCAAATGGTACATCAACGTTTAGGCGGTGGACTACGTATATTTATCAAAAGACCTTGGTATTCTAGTGGAATTGACGAAAAATTAGCAGTTATTCTCCCCGGCAAAAATAGCAACTATGGAGTAGCTGCAATGAGTGTAAACGGAGGTTCCGGCTACAACAAGGCCTATACAAACTGGGGAATAGATCCTATTCTACTCGCTCAAAAACCGGAACAAACCGGACCAAAAGCCGAAGATTTTAGATTTTCTCCGGAAATAGATCGTAAAGTAAAATATCCTAATTTAAAAAATACGTTTGCCACAGCAGTAGCCTATCCGGTACATTTTGATGAAGACCGACAGTTATGGTATTGCGATATAGCGCTTAATACAAAGCAGATGTATTTTCCTTTTATCAAATTAGTAGTAGCACGTTATCAAAAACACGCTGTTAGAAAAGACCAAACCGATGTTTGCCTATCCCCCACCGTTACCACCGATATGGTACAATTAGTGCCGGAACGCAAAACGAGCATTCATTTTAAAAACGGACAAAAATCTACATTTAAAATGACTGTTAACGGTGGTGTGTTTAACGAAAGATACGCCCAATACGGGAATTATAACTATCTTAAAATTTCATTTTTAGATGCACAAACCGCACAACCTATTGCCGGTATTATTCAAATACAAAACAAACGAACTGTTTTGGCAAAATCAAATGTAAAGATGGATATTAATGCCCGATTTATACAAAACAATCGTTATACCATAAGCAAAGAATTTGCCTTACCCAAACAATACAATTCCCAACCCTATAAAATATTGGTTGAGGAGTATGAACGAGGACCTGTAAAAATGGATCTAGCCAACACCTATAAAAGCCGATTACAACAAACACCGGATACCGACAGGCTTATTTATGCCGATGTATTTGCCGTTAACAACAAATAAAGCCTAACGATCGATGCTAAACGATACAGAAGGATGAATATTGGGCATTTTTTGCCCAATTTCGTCTTTCTAAAAAAATATATATTTTTATTGCTTATGTAAACAAGTTAGGGGCAAGCAAAACAAAGAAACCCAGAATGACATATTTACTACAAGAAAATAAAGAAATAGAAAGCCCACGCACAAATTGCACATTTGGTTTTTTGCCAACACACAGGCAAACACGAAAAAACCAAAAGAGCTATTTTTTCACCAACGCTCACAAATAAAATTGTATCTTGTGGACTTTAAATTATTGGAAGATGAAGTATGACAAAATTTAACGAAGATACAAGAGTAAAAATCCCTTCAATTCTGCATTTATGCAGACTTGGATATGAATACCTTTCATTAAAAGATACGAAATGGGATTTAGATACAAATATATTCCCCGACATTTTCAAAAAATCTATCATCAAGATAAATCCTGAATTTGACGAAGAACAAGCGGAAAGATTATTGATTGATACTTCTCTGCTTCTCGACAATGAAGATTTAG
>JANTFW010000076.1 GCA_024763245.1 Flavobacteriaceae bacterium
ACCTAACTTTTCTCTGATAGAATAGGTATCTAAAATCGCTTGAGTAGGATGTTCATGTGTTCCATCACCGGCATTAATAATACGTGCATCAACATGTTGTGATAAAAATTTGGACGCACCTATATTAGGATGCCTCATCACTACCATATCCACCTTCATTGCCAAAATATTATTAACCGTATCAATTAGTGTCTCTCCTTTTTTAACCGATGATTGACTAGCCGAAAAATTAATTACATCTGCCGACAACCTTTTCTCAGCTAACTCAAAAGACAATTTGGTTCGGGTACTATTTTCAAAGAATAAATTGGCAATGGTTATATCTCTTAATGAAGGTACCTTTTTGATAGGACGATTAATAACTTCCTTAAAATGATCTGCTGTTTCGAATATCAGCTCTAGATCGGATTTCTTAAGGCCTTTAATCCCTAGCAAGTGACTAACGCTTAGCTGCTTCATAAATTAATTGTTTTTTGGAATAACATATACTGCATCATCTTGATTATCCTTACGCCAACGCACCTGTACTTTTTCATCATTAAAGGCATCTACTTGTTTGCCTGAATAAGTAGGTTGAATCGGTAAATTTCGGCTAAAACGTCTATCAATAAGCACAAGTAATTCAATCTCGGAGGGTCTTCCATAAGACTCTATAGCCGTTAAGGCTGCACGAATACTTCTTCCTGTAAATAATACATCATCTATTAATACCACCTTTTTCCCTTCAAGAACTACATTTATAGAAGTTGTATTGGCTTGTAATGGTTCATCGCGCCTTCTAAAATCATCTCTGTAAAAAGTGATATCTAGCTGTCCAATTTCTAAGTTATTGATTTGATAATGTTCTTTTAGAATCTCAGCAATTCTATGTAGCACATAAACACCTCTGGGTTGAATTCCAATTAATACAGTATTTGCAAAATCTGTATGATTCTCTATTAATTGACAACTTAATCGATTGAGGATAATGTCAATTTCTTTTGAATTTAGTAGTAATTTATTATCCATTTGACCCCATTTGACTGAGTAACAAAGTTACTTATTTTTAAAGGGCATTCTATATACATAAACAAAAGTTTTATACAACTAATTGTTAATAACTGCACTTATTTTTTGCCATAAAACATTATCAAAAGAGGAGACTGACAAAGCATCTTCTTCGGCACTTTCTCCCATCCTGACAATGACTAAATTTTCACTAGGGACTATATAAAGCTTTTGATCGTTGGCGCCTAAAGCAGCGACCAAATCAGATGGAGCATTTGGTATTATAGAGCCGTTAAACACCTCTTGGGTACTAGGAAGCATAAAACTATCCTTACCATTTAGCCACCACAAATAACCATACGAAGCATTTAAGTCTTGTGAGGAATGTAGCATCTCTTGATAGTAATTCTGATCGGATAGAACAGGGGTTTGATCCCAAACTGCTTCATTAGCTATTAATAAGCCAAAACGAGCCATACTTCTAGTGGTACTCCAATATACTGAGTTATAGCCGGAACTTATCCAAGAACCATTCATCCCTATTTTATCTCTTATTTTTTCATTAAAATACGTTTTAAAATTACCGGAAACAGCTTGAGAAACTACGCTTTGCAATAAGGTATAGGGCGCATTGTGATAAGCCCATCGATTTCCTGCCGGAGCCTTAAAATGCAAACAAGAAGGATCTGTACAATAAAAAAAGAAATCATTAAGACCGGTTGTCATCGTTAATTGATGTTTTATCGTAATGGCATTTTCCTGTTCATTAGTTTCATCGGTCCAAGCTAATCCTAAATAGTCAGAGGTTTTATTATTAATATCCAAATAGGCTTCTTCTTGAGCGATCCCTACAGTTAAAGCAGTAAGTGTTTTACCGGCGGAGGCCCAATACCAATAACTATTTTGAGAATGTCCGTTAAAATAGTTTTCTAGCACAATTTTACCATTCTTTAGGATCATAAAACCCTTAGTCCCTTTTAATTCGAGATAGGCTAATAGATCATCTAAGTTTGCCGCATTAAAGCCGGCCTCATCCATAGTCATAGTTTCCCAATTGGAAGCATTTATGGGTGGAAAATACATAGTTGTATCGGCTTGTACTGCTTCTTGCGAACACGAAAACAGGCTAAAACCTAAAAATAAAAGTGCTAAAAGTCTCATTTATTTAGTATATTGAAATTCATCATTGTCCTTTGACCGGATTATCCATCAAAAGTTTAATTATAAACTGTCATTTCGTTGTCGTACAGCTTCAAAAAGTAGTATTCCGGCAGCAACGGACACATTCATAGAATCTATTTTACCGTTCATTGGAATACGTATTTTTTTGTCGGATAATTGGAACCAATCCTGCGTCAACCCCGTAGCTTCAGTACCAACAACTAAGGCGGTTGCTGTGGTAAAATCTTGTGATAGATAATTTTCGGTATCATCCGAGAGTATAGCACTAAAAATGGTAATATTATTATTTTTTAGAAATGTAATTACTTCTTTAGTACTTCCCTCGGCAATTTGATTGGTAAAAACACATCCAACACTTGACCGAATACAGTTTGAATTATAAATATCTGCCTTAGGGTTAGCAATAATAACGGCATCTATTCCTGCTGCATCAGCTGTGCGTAACAAAGCGCCCAGATTTCCCGGTTTTTCAGGAGATTCTGTAACCAAAATCAGGGGATTTTTTGACGCTATAACTAACGAATCTAAAAGATGATCTTTTGATTTTACGACCGCTATAACTCCTTCGGTACTCCCTCGATAAGCCATACGTTCGTAAACTTCCTTATTTATTTCGACACAAGCTATCTTGGTGTTTATTTTCTTTTGAATGGTATCCAATGTAATAATACTTGGTACAAAAAATAGTTTTTGCACCTGATAAGCACCTTGAATTGCTAGGCTAATTTCACGCAGTCCTTCAATAACAAAAAGCCCTGTCTTTTTACGTTCACGTGACTTTTCTTGTAATTTAATCAGTTGTTTAATCTCAGGGTTTTTACTGCTGGATATTTTTTTAGCTATCATACCTAACTATTAATAACCTACCGCAGTATCATCCCCTCTGGGATCTGCTCCTCCTTCTAAAGTACCATCGTTTCTTACCAAAATAGCGTCAACTTTTCCAATAACAACCGAGTTACTTTCATTAATTTTATATCCCTTATCCATTAACTTTTTCTGGGTGATACTATCAAATCCATGAGGTTCCATTTTAATCTCATCCGGCAACCATTGATGATGAAAACGGGGTTGAGATACAGACTCTTGCATTCCCATTTTATATTCCGTAACATTTAATATATTTTGCAAAACCGATGTAATAATGGTGGATCCTCCCGGAGATCCCAAAACCATTACCAATTTACCCTTTTTTTGAACAATCGTCGGTGACATAGAACTGAGCATCCTCTTTTCAGGCTGAATAGCGTTAGCCTCTGCTCCTACCAATCCAAACATATTAGGTACTCCTGGTTTTGCACTAAAATCATCCATTTCGTTATTTAAGAAAAAGCCACCACCTTCTACATATACTTTTGAACCGTAAGCACCATTTAAAGTAGTCGTTACCGCTACAGCATTTCCGTATTTATCAACAATTGAATAATGAGTGGTTTCATTACTTTCGTAACCTTTAATTTTCCCGTAAGATACATCAGACGATTTTGTAGCCTGATCCCAAGAAAAATCAGCCATTCTATTTTTTAGATATTTAGAAGCTATCAAACTATCAAGTGGAACATTCACAAAGTCAATATCTCCAAGATAATGGGCTCGGTCAGCATAAGCACGACGTTCTGCTTCTGTTAATAATTGAATATATTTAACAGAATTATGGGGATATTGTCCAATATTATAGGGAGCGACACTTTTTAATACTTGTGCCATACAAATACCACCACTTGAGGGTAAAGTCATCGAAGTAATTTCATAATCCTTATAGAAAAATTTAATGGGTTTTCGCCATTTAGCTTCGTACTTTTCTAGATCTTCCATACTAATGATACCCCCTTTCTCAGATAAATACGAAACTAACATTTGCCCTGTTGATCCTTTATAAAATTCATCTCTTCCATTGTCGCGAATACGTTCAAGTGTCTTGGCTAAATCAAGGTACTTTATGGTATCACCTTCTTTCCATTCTTTATCTAATAAAATGGAACGTTGGTTCGCTTCTTTAAAATACTTTTTATAGTGTGAGAGGCGTTTTGCCTGTTTCTTTGTTACAACAACACCTCGTTTTGCTAAATCTATTGCCGGCTGAATCAGCTCTGAGAAAGGCAAACTTCCCAGTTTTTTATGCACTGCAAATAAACCGGCGACCGTACCCGGTACTCCAACGGCCAAACCGCCTAGGGTACTTTTTCCTTTTACCACATTTCCATCCTTATCAAGATACATATTTTTGGTTGCTGCTAAAGGCGCTTTTTCTCTGTAATCTAAAGCTCCTGTGCTACCATCAGCCGTTCTATATACCATAAAACCCCCACCGCCTATATTTCCTGCAAAAGGATAAGAAACGGTTAAGGCTAAATCCGTAGCTATCATAGCATCGAAAGCATTTCCTCCTTTTTTAAGAATATCTAAGCCAATATTAGAGGCTTCTTCTCTTGCGCTAACTACCATAGCGCTATCCGCAACAAAACCTAGCTCCGCACTTTTTGTAGTAGAAATATCAGGTGTATTCTTGCAAGAAGCAGCTAGTAAAACTAATACTAATGCAATAGATAACAAGTAGTTATATTTATTTGGTCTCATACTGTTTATTTATTTTTTGTAAAGTTACTAATGAATGATTTATTAACAAAGGGAAAAATTCTAAAAAATCATTTTCAAAATCTAAATAATTTTCTTTTAATTCTTCTATGCCATTATGTAAGGGAATAGCGTGTTTTATTCTTTTTTCCATACCTTTAAACACTTGAGGTAAGCCCTCAAAAGTATTGTAATACATCAGCCCATTTTTAGCCGTTAATCGTGTCGCTATGACTTGCATTTCAACAGGCAATTGTTGGTGATTCGTTTTTAAAATGGAATAAAAATTATCCAAAAATACTTGTAGGTGCTCTTTAGAATAAATATGCCAATTCTTTAGTAAAAAATGATCATAGAAAATATCGATTAATACACCACGATAATGGCCAAATCTACTGCTTAACCTTTGTTTACTTAGCTTAACAATTTGATGCTGATCCGTAAAACTGTCAATCTGTCTATGTAATAGAATCCCTTTTTGAATCGGAATAGTAAAATTTGAATATTGTTTCCCTTTAACAGCATCTCCCATAAAATTACCCAACATAATCTCCGGGCTTGTCCCCGATAAAAAAATATGTGCTAAATAATTCATCGGTTAAAAATACAAAAAAATCTACCCTATAAAGAGTAGATTTAGGATATTATCAGAAAATTATCCGCTTTAGTTATTTAACATCACAGGCATTACCAGCATCACTATTTCTTCTCCTTCTTCTTTACCGTCTATAGGGGTTAGTATTCCGGCTCTATTAGGAACTGACATCTCAATAAGCACTTCTTCAGAGGAAAGATTCATCAACATTTCCAGTAAAAAGCGTGAATTAAAGCCAATTTGCATATCATCGCCTTCATAATTACAGGTTAAACGTTCATCCGCTCTATTAGAAAAATCAACATCTTCAGCAGAAATATTAAGTTCTTTTCCTGCCATTTTAAGACGTATTTGATGGGTTGATTTACTAGAAAAAATAGAGGCTCTACGAACAGAGTTTAAGAAAGCCGCTCTATTGACAATAAGCTTATTAGGATTCTCTTTTGGGATTACCGCATCATAATTAGGATATTTCCCATCAATTAATCGACATGTAAGACTTATTTTATCAAAAATAAATTTGGCGTTGGTTTCATTGTACTCAATCGTAACATCACTTTGTGCATTACTTAAAATACCTTTTAAAATATTTAAAGGTTTTTTAGGCATAATAAATTCGGCTACCTCATCAGATCCCATATCTTTTCTAGTATACTTGACCAATTTGTGCGCATCTGTTGCCACAAAAGTTAATTCCTCGGGACTAAACTGAAAAAACACACCACTCATAACAGGTCGTAAATCATCATTTCCGGCTGCAAAAACCGTATGAGTAATAGCTGTTGCCAAAATTTCACTAGGAAGAACGGTTTTACCGGGTGATTCTAGACTAACTGTTTGTGGGAAATCGGTTCCGTCGTAATAGGCCATATCATATTTACCATTATCCGCACTAATTTCAACCGTATTATTCTCTTTTACAATAAATGTAAGAGGTTGCTCCGGAAAGGTTTTTACAGCATCTAAAAGCAAACGGGCATTTAGAGCGATTATTCCGGTATATTCTGATTGAACAGGAATACTACTACTCATAATCGTTTCAATATCCGAAACAGTAATCTTTAACTGATCTTCGGATAATTCAAACAAAAAATTATCAAGGATAGGTAAAGTGTTATTCGTATTAACAACACCAACAAGAATCTGGAGTTGTTTTAATAATTGTGAACTGGAAACAATAAATTGCATTCGTATAATTTTTAAAAGTATTGCAAATCTAAATAAAAAACTTGATTTTTTAACGAATTCAATTCAAGTTATTAATACATTTGTTTTTTTAAGTCAATTTTTTATCAATGCATAATTTAACCAGTAGTATTTTACTCGCTCTTTTTGGGGTCATTATAGGATATATTAGCAATTATTTAATAGCAAAATATAAAGCCAGGTTTGAATTAAAAAACGCTATCACCGATATAAAAGCCAAGTATTATATTGATCTCTGGGGGTTGTGTGAGCCCAAAATATCATCGGAGGAAGAACGCTTAAACAAATACAACCAAATGAAACAATGGTATGAAAAAGGAGGCGGTTTACTCTTGTCATTTAAAGCAACGAATCACTTTTTGGGAGCCTTGAAAATTTTAGAAAAAGATCAAAAAACTATTTCAAAAAAACGAGTAACCGATCTAAAAAAACATCTAACTTGGATACGGACAGAAATGAAATATGAAGTAGGTAGCTATTCTAGAAAAGAAGCCAAAACTCAACTGCCTGAATCCCAAGAAAAATGAGAAAAAATTATAACATGTTAGCCACTACACTCTTTGGATTAGAAGAGGTTTTGAGTAAAGAATTAAAAGATTTAGGCGCGCAAAATGTATTGATTGGCAACAGAAGTGTTTCGTTTATTGGAGATAAGGGGTTTATGTACAAATGTAACCTTAGCTTACGAACAGCCATCAGAATTTTAATGCCTATTCGTAATTTTTCAGTTGATAATGAACATACACTTTATAAAAAATTAAAAAACATCCCATGGGAGAATTTCTTGAGTTCTAAAGGTAGCTTTGCAATTAATGCAGTGGTTCACTCTAAAAATTTTACGTCTAATTCACATTATATTTCCCTCAAAACAAAGGATGCAATTGCCGATTATTTTCGAGATAAATTTGATCAGCGACCCAACGTTGATTTACAACATCCTGATCTTCGAATTCACGTATATATCCAAAATAATACATGTACTATTTCATTAGACAGTTCGGGTGATTCATTGCATAAAAGAGGATATAGACGCAACACAAATATTGCTCCTATTAATGAAGTACTCGCTGCGGGTCTCATTCTTCTGTCAGGTTATGATGGTACTACAAATTTTGTTGATCCTATGTGTGGTAGTGGTACCTTGTTAATCGAAGCGGCGATGATTGCGGCAAAAATCCCTGCAAATATTAATCGACCGGAATTTGGTTTTGAAAAATGGGCTAATTATGACAATGCTTTATTTGAAAAAATACACGATTCCTTATTAAAAAGAGTTCAAAGTCCCCTCAAAAAAATAATGGGATTTGACAGAGCACCTTCTGCCATTCGTAAGGCTAAAGAAAATATTGAAAATGCCAATCTTTCTGATTTTATAAAAGCATACCAAATTGATTTTTTTGAATCCAAAAAACAAGTTCAAGGTGCTACAATCCTATTATTTAATCCACCCTATGGTGAACGATTAAAAATAGATACAAAATCCTTTTATAAAAAGATAGGAGATACCTTAAAACATAATTATCCTTCAACCACCGCATGGTTTATCACCTCCGATTTAGAAGCCTTAAAGCATGTCGGATTAAAAACCTCAAGACGAATTCCAATGCGTAATGCAGACCTAGAATGCCGCTTTGTAAAATATGAATTATACGAGGGTAGTAAGAAATTTAAAAAACAACAAAAGTAGTAATCATAAAATTAAGACCAAAAGAATTGAAAACTAATACAACACCTAGAAAACCGGAGTGGTTAAAAGTAAAATTACCCTTAGGGAAAAAATATACTTCATTACGTAAAATTGTACACGATTATGAGTTACACACAATTTGCACAAGTGGTAGTTGTCCGAATATGGGAGAGTGTTGGACAGAGGGTACCGCTACATTTATGATTTTGGGAAATATTTGCACAAGGTCTTGTGGCTTTTGTGGTGTGCAAACTGGACGACCAAAAATGGTTGATTGGAGTGAACCCGATAAAATAGCACGTTCCATACAATTGATGAAAATTAAACATGCTGTAATTACTTCAGTTGATAGAGATGATTTAGAAGACATGGGCTCCATTATTTGGGCAGAAACTATTAGAGCTATTCGTAGGGAAAACTCGAATACAACCTTAGAAACATTGATTCCTGATTTTCAAGGAAATAAAACAAATATAAATCGTATAATCGACGTTGCCCCAGAGATTGTTTCCCATAATTTAGAAACTGTTCGTAGATTGACCCGAGAAGTTCGAATTCAAGCTAAATACGATCGGAGTTTAGAGGTATTAAGGTATCTTAAGGAATCGGGCTTAACAAGAACCAAATCGGGTATTATGTTAGGACTGGGAGAAACAAAAGAGGAGGTATTAGAGACCATGCAAGATTTATATGATAATAAAGTCGATATCCTTACTATTGGACAATATTTACAACCCTCAAAGAAGCATTTACCTGTTCTGGAGTATGTTCATCCGGATCAGTTTAAATTTTATAAAGAAGAAGGACTCAAAATGGGATTCAGGCATGTAGAAAGTGGTGCATTAGTAAGGAGTTCCTATAGAGCACACAAACATTTAAAATAAATTATTATTTTAATCAACCCTCAAAAATTCATCTTTCATAAAAAAACCTCACTACAAAAGTAATGAGGTTTTAATACGATAAAAGAAAGGCGGCGACCTACTCTCCCACATAAATGCAGTACCATCGGCGCTA
>JANTFW010000077.1 GCA_024763245.1 Flavobacteriaceae bacterium
GGGGGTTCGAATCCCTCTTTCTCCGCAAAAACCCTTGTAATCTATTGATTGTAAGGGTTTTGTTATTTGAAAGGCTGACCTCTTACAAGACAAGTAACAGTCTTGATTGTATAAAAATATCATATTTTATATCTCATGTAACATATTTAACAAAAGTTAGAAGTTGTTGGGAAATTAAGAACTCCCAAACTTTTAGAAAATGTTTTGTTGCTAAAAGAGAAAGCAAAACCGGATTGTAAGTGCTTGCCAAAATCTGTTTGTCATCGATGGTGCTATGATTTTTGCTAATCCGGAAGGTAATCCATATTGAGTATTACAGCTATCGCCGAAAGAGCTATGAGTTATTTTCAAAGAAAAAAAGCTACCTTTAACCCATGAATTATTCTAAAATAATAGCCCAACAACGTGCTTTCTTTTCTAGCAATCAAACTAAAGACATCCAATTTAGGATTGCACAATTAAAAAAATTAAAATACTTATTACAAGAAAATGAACAGGCTTTCTATCAAGCTATTTATAGCGATTTTAAAAAATCAGCCTTTGAGACTTATACGGCTGAAATGAGTTTTATCTATGACGAAATAGATACTGCTATTAAAAAATTACCTAAATGGGCAAAGAAAAAAAGAACCAAAACCAATCTGGTAAATCTTCCTGCAAGGAGTTATACACTACCGGAGCCTTTGGGTGTTAGCCTTGTTATGGGAGCTTGGAACTACCCTTTTCAACTCTCTTTGGTACCTGTAGTTACCGCCATTGCTGCCGGTAATACCGTCATCTTAAAACCCAGTGAAATTCCATCGCAGACCAGCCAAATAATGGCTAGCATTATCAATAAAAATTTTCCCGTTGCATTTTTATATGTAGTAGAAGGGGGTATCCCTGAAACTACGCAACTATTAGAGCAAAAGTTTGATAAAATATTTTTTACAGGCAGTACGGCTGTAGGCAAAATTATTTATAAAGCCGCTGCCAAAAATTTAACACCGGTTACCTTGGAGCTAGGAGGTAAAAGCCCTGCCCTAATTATGAAAGATGCCCATATCAAAGAAACGGCTAAACGTATTGTTTGGGCCAAATTTTTAAATGCCGGACAAACATGTATCGCACCCGATTATCTTTTGGTGGAAGAGTCTATAAAAGACACCCTATTAGAAGCCTTAACAGAACAAATTAAGGTCAATGATTACAGATTTGACCAAGAAAACTATGTGCAAATAATCAATGCGAAAAATTTTGATAGACTGGAAAAACTAATCGACAATAACAAAGTCTATATAGGTGGTGAAAGCGATGCAAAATCACGATATATAGCTCCAACAATCTTAAGCGAAGTGCAATTTGAAGACCCGATAATGCAAGATGAAATCTTTGGCCCTATCTTACCCGTTATTTCTTTTAATAACCTAACCAAAATCATCCAAAAGATTAAAGAACGTCCCAAACCTTTATCCTTATATGTTTTCACAAAAAATAAGACCATAAAAAATAGAATCTTACACGAAATTTCTTTTGGTGGTGGAGCTATTAACGATGCCGTTATGCATATTACTAACCCTTATTTGGCTTTTGGAGGGGTTGGAGATAGTGGTATGGGTAGTTATCACGGTGAAGCCGGATTTAGAGATTTTTCACACTACAAAAGCATTTTAGAAAAACCATTTGGATTTGAACCTAATTTTAAATATCCACCCTATTCCAAATCTAAGCTTACTTGGATTAAACGTATTATGGGCTCTTAAACCTACTTTTGTATGAAAACAAAAAACTTTATTTTACTACTATTGCTAGCCTTTATATTACAAAGTTGTTGCGATAAAAAGAGCCAAGACACGTCTAAAAATAGCCAAACGAATTATTTAGATTTTTCTACACGTGATGATCAATTTACCGGAGGAATAAAAATGATTCCTATTACTACACCCAAAGGTACTTTTAGAGTTTGGACTAAACGAATTGGAACAAATCCTAAAATAAAAGTATTATTACTTCATGGAGGACCGGGTGTTACACATGAAATTTATGAGTGCTTTGACGGCTATTTACCCCAAGAAGGCATTGAATATATCTATTACGATCAGTTGGGTTCTTATTACAGCGACCAACCCAAAGACACAAGTCTATGGACAACTAAGCGCTTTGTTGAAGAAGTAGAACAAGTACGTAAAGCACTTCATCTTACTCACGATAATTTCTATTTATACGGTCAATCTTGGGGTGGTATTTTAGCGATGGAATATGCCTTAAAATATCAAAAAAACCTAAAAGGTTTGATTATCTCTAACATGATGTCCAATACCAATGATTACAACAAATATGCACACGAAGTATTGGGTCCTAAACTTCCCCCCGATATTCTTGCCGAAATAGAACAATTAGAAGCCAACAAAGATTTTAGTAATCCAAGATACGAAGAACTCTTAACCAATTATTATTATACCGAACATATTTTAAGATTACCCGTTGCACAGTGGCCGGAATCTGTTAATCGCTCTTTTAAGCACCTAAATTCTCAGGTATATGTCTATATGCAAGGTTATAGTGAATTTGGTATTTCAGGAAAAGCCACTTTGTTACACTGGAGTGTTAAAGACGATTTATCCAAGATTACTGTACCTACTCTTGTAATCGGAAGTAAAAATGACACCATGGATCCCGAACATATGAAATGGATGGCCGGAGAGGTACAAAACGGACGTTTTTTATTTTGCCCAAATGGTAGCCATCTATCACAATATGATGACCAGAAAATCTATTTTAAGGGACTGATTACATACTTAAAGGATGTCGATACCGGTAATTTTAATTCCAACTAAGTTTTAGTAAAACTCTTAATGGCTGCTTCGGCACATCGTTCTCCATCCATGGCTGCCGATACAATACCTCCAGCATAGCCACCCCCTTCTCCACAAGGATACAAACCTTTAATAACCGGATGTTCGAATTGGGTGTTTCTAGGAATTTTTACCGGAGAAGAAGTTCGTGATTCTACACCGATAACATTGGCCTCAGCTGTATAAAAACCGTGCATTTTTTTTCCGAATTCTGCCAGCCCTTTCCGTAACCTACCCCCAATAATTTTTGGCAATAACGAATGCAAAGGTGCCGATCGCAACCCCGGTTGATAGGATGTTGTATTTAGACTCGATGAGATTTTCCCTTCTACAAAATCAGTTAATCGTTGTGCCGGAGCCGTTTGTGATCTACCGCCTGCATTAAAGGCCAATCGTTCTAAATCTTTTTGAAAGGCTAAGCCCTTTAAAGCTCCAAAAGACTGATATTTATTAAGGTCTTTATGAACATCAATCGCCACCACCATACCCGAATTAGCAAAAGGACTGTTACGTTTCGACGGTGACATACCATTAACCACCACTTCTCCGGGTGCTGTAGCTGCCGGCACTATAAAACCACCCGGACACATACAAAAAGAATAAACCCCCCTACCCTTAACTTGTTGCACTAAACTATATGATGCCGGAGGTAAAAGACTATTTCTATCCGTAGTACAATGATATTGAATTTGGTCTATAACAGACTGAGGATGTTCTACACGAACACCCATAGCAAAGGATTTAGCTTCTAACGCAATCTTTTTTCTATCCAACAAATAATAAATGTCCCTCGCCGAATGTCCTGTCGCCAGTATTAATTTATCTACCGCTAACTCACGCCCATTTTGAAGTGTAATAGCCTTTATCTTTTCATCAATGATTGTAATATCAATTACTCGGCTTTCAAAATGAATTTCACCACCATACTGCAAGATTGTTTCTCTTATATTTTTGATAATATGGGGCAATTTATTTGTTCCAATATGCGGATGTGCATCAATTAATATTTGTTCGGAAGCTCCATGATATACTAAGTTTTCGAAGATTTTACGTACATCGCCCCGTTTTAAGCTCCGGGTATATAATTTACCATCCGAAAAAGTTCCGGCACCCCCTTCTCCAAAACAATAGTTAGAATCTTCATTTACAATATGCATCTGATTTATCGCTCTTAAATCCCTACGTCTTTCCCGTACTTTTTTACCGCGTTCTAAAACAACCGGCTTATAGCCCAACTCTAAACAACGTAATGCCGCATACATTCCGGCAGGGCCAAAACCTACAATGTGTATTTTTTTGGCTTTATGAACATCCTTATATAAAAATTGTAATACCGGTGTATCCGGTTGATTTTCGTGGATAAATACTTTTACCTTGTAAGTAAAATAAATGTTTGGCTTTCGGGCATCTATCGACTTTCTGAGAATTTTAATATCATTTATCGTTTCTACGGCAATCTGTAGGACTTCTGCCGCCTTAATACGAAAAATATTATCTGCTGTTACTTCTGATAAGGGAATACGTAGTTGAATTTCTTTTACCATAAGCACAAAACTACTCAAAATTGAGCTAGTAATGTCGTGAAATAGTATACAATAAACAAGCCTAAAAGAGATATCCAAAGAATTAGACTACATTTGCCGCTTAATACAGTATATGACATTTAAAGATTTAAAGATAATCCCTCCCATTTTAAAAGCATTAGAAGAAAGAGATTACACCCATCCCACTCCCATTCAAGAACAGTCCATTCCAATTTTACTAAACCATGAAGATCTCTTGGGTTGTGCTCAAACAGGTACCGGAAAAACAGCTGCCTTTGCCATACCTATTATTCAACAACTATACGAGAGTAGCGACAGAAATAGTCGACCAAGGAAGATTAAAGTACTTGTAGTTACCCCAACACGCGAATTGGCCATTCAGATAGGTGATAGTTTTACCGCTTATGGAAAATATGCTAAAATTTACAATACCGTAATTTTTGGCGGTGTAAAACAAGGCAAACAAACAGCGGCTTTACGTAGAGGTGTAGATATACTGGTAGCCACACCGGGGCGATTACTGGATTTGATGAATCAAGGCTATATCTCTCTAAAAGATATTAAGTACTTTGTGTTAGATGAAGCTGACCATATGTTAGATATGGGTTTTATACACGACATCAAAAAGATTATTGCCAAGCTACCCACTAAAAGGCAATCGCTCTTCTTTTCGGCTACTATGCCAAAAGCTATTGTTGCTTTATCACATCAAATTTTGGGTCATCCTAAAAAAGTAACCATTAAGCCGGAACAAGCAACGGCAGAACGTGTTTCGCAAGCTGTTTATTTTGTAAATAAACAACATAAATTACAGTTATTGGTACATCTTATTCAAGAAAAAGAACCGGCCTCTGTTTTGGTTTTTTCACGAACCAAACACGGTGCTAATAAAATTGTAAAACTATTAGCCAGAGATCACATTCCCGCAGAAGCTATCCACGGAAATAAATCACAAGTAGCGAGGCAAAAGGCTTTGTCAAACTTCAAAAAGGGTAAAACCAAAGTTCTTGTTGCTACCGATATTGCAGCCAGAGGCATTGATGTTTCTGATTTAGAATTGGTTATAAATTACGATTTACCTAATATATCCGAAACCTATGTACACCGTATTGGTCGTACAGGACGTGCTAAAGCTAGTGGTATGTCTATCTCATTTTGTAGTGCAGACGAAAAACCCTATTTGCGTGATATCGAAAAACTTATTAAGCAAAAAATTCCGGTAATAAGCGATCATCCTTATCTAGAGGATCATGATATTCCGGCACCTAAAAAGCCTAAACTCAGCTCACAAAATAGAAGAAAAAAATGGAAACCCAAACCGGGTATACACAAAAAACCCCATTCTAAAAGACCTGCTTCTAAAAGAAATAGTAAACATTAAGATTTATTAGCTAACTGCCCACAAGCCGCATCTATATCTTTACCCCTACTGCGTCTTACATTTACAATAATATGGTGTTGCTCTAAGGCTGTGATATACCGATTGGTCATAGCTGCAGAAGCCTGTTGAAAAAGCCCGTCATCAATAGGGTTGTATTCAATGAGATTTACCTTGGCTGGAACCCTTTTGCAATAGGCTACCAATGCATCTATCGCTTCTTGATTATCATTAATATTTTTCCAAATGATATATTCAAAAGTAATACGATTTCCGGTAGTATTATGCCAATATTGTAGGGCCTCCATCAACTCATCTAAATTACTGGATTCGTTTACAGGCATCATTTTAGAACGCATTGAGTCTATAGCAGAATGTAAGGAAACCGCCAAATTAAATTTGACCTGTGCATCAGCCATTTTTTTGATCATCTTCGGAATACCTACTGTAGATAAGGTAATGCGTCTAGGTGACATCCCCAAACCCTCGTCAGAAGTAATCATAGCTATAGATTTCATCACATTCTCATAATTGAGTAAGGGTTCTCCCATACCCATAAAGACAATGTTACTCAATTTATGTCCATAGTATAACTCGCTTTCTTTGTTAATAGCCACCACTTGGTCATAAATTTCATCCGGATTAAGATTCCGTTGTTTTTTAAGCCTTGCAGTAGCACAAAACGTACAGCCCATAGCACAACCAACCTGACTGGAAACACAAGCTGTTGTTCGGGAATCTGTAGGAATCAATACGGACTCTACTACTAGACCGTCGAAAAGCCTAACCGCATTTTTTACCGTACCATCCGAACTGCGTTGCATAGTATCTACAGCAATATGATTAATGGTAAAATGTGTATCTAAAAAAGAACGAATGTCTTTTGAGAGGTTGGTCATTTCATCAAAGCTATGCACACTCTTTTTCCACAACCACTCATACACCTGATTTCCTCTAAAGGCTTGTTGCCCATTGGCAACAAAAAATGCTCTTAAAGCCTCTTTACTATAAGCACGTATGTCTTTTTTAATAGGTTTAGTCATTTTTTAATACCATTTCATCATACAAAAGTACCGTTTTATATCCTTTCTTAATAAAATAACTTGGTGTATCCGCGTTGCCTGTAGCCAAAATAAAATCGCCACCCCAAGCCCCCAGGCTTTTTATTTGTCCAAAGTAATCTTTAAAAAGGGATTGTTGTATCGTATCTTTTTGAAGTACAATACGCATAATATGTTCGTGTTCCTTAAGCAATTTTTCAAAATCATCTATAGCATTTACACGACCTAGTAGCTTTGAAATTTCGGATATTTCCTGTTTTTCCAACTCATGTTTTAAAGCTCTTTTTTTAAAACCTAAAATTTCTTTGGTGCTCGATTGTTTTTGGTTAAGGTGTACAAAATATAATTGATCTTTAAAAGTCGGATTAAAATTGACCGTACTAATCTTGGGTTGGCCTCCTACTAATTGATAGTGTATGGGTGTATTATGTTGTGCACAAGCAATATCATAACCACTTCCTCCCAAGGTGTTCCACAGTAATTGATAGGCATCTACCCCTGCCCACTGTGCTATATTATTTATTAATGTTGATGAGCTCCCTAAACCCCAATCTCTTGGAAAATCTAGTTGCGTTGTTACGGCAAAGCCTGTGGAGGCTAAAAAAAGAGGGTTCTTCTTTTTGGCTTGTTCAAGAACCTGTACCAGCAACACAGCAATCCGGGATGTGTGATGTGGTTCTAATTCCGGATAAATAAACGTGTTTTCAAACCAAGTGTTCGCTTTGTCATCTTTACTCTTCCATTTTAACGCAGCAGTAGAAATGGGTTGTATGCTTAGAGACTGTCCGAATACTGTAGGTACAGCCAAGGCTAAAGCCCCTTCAAGCACCAGATACTCCCCTGTGAGTAGGAGCTTTCCATTAGAATAATATGTTTTTTTATCAGCTGTAATTACAAGTTAAAATTTTTCATCTCTTTATATTTCTCTATAACAGCATTATGGGTAACCGTTTTATTTTCAAAATATTTGATTAAAAAGGCTTTCTCTTTTTCACTGGCCTCTAGCTGCTTTATAATATTATTAAGATGCAGTTTCATATGACCTTTTTGAATACCTGTTGTGGTCAGTGCTCGTAAAGCTGCGAAATTTTGTGCTAAGCCTGCAGATGCTGTAATTTGCATCAATTCTTCTGCGGAAGGATTTTGTAACATTTCTAAAGATAATTTTGCCAGGGGGTGCAATTTGGTCAAACCTCCCACAGTTCCTAAGGCTAGAGGAATATCCATCCAAAACCTAAAAACCCCATTTTTTATCTCCGCATTACTTAAACTCTTATAAGAACCCGATCGTGATGCAAAAGCATGAACACCGGCTTCAACTGCTCTAAAATCATTACCTGTTGCCAAGACCACCGCATCAATACCATTCATAATCCCTTTGTTATGAGTTACTGCTCTATGCGGTTCGGCATTGGCAATGTTTACCGCTTGAACAAATTTTTCTGCATAATATTGGGCATTTTCTTTATAGAGATCGTCTACGGGACATTGTACTTCGGTACGCACCAAACATTCCGGTACATAATTAGACAAAATACTCATGACAATTTCGATATCCGATCGTCTAAATTCATTGGCAATAGCTTCCAGGCAGGAATTAATAAAATTGGCTCCCATACTATCCTTGGTTTCGAAGGTGGCATGCAATTGGTAATAATGCGCTAGTTCATGCGTTTTATTCCGTAATTCTATATCGATAATACCGCCACCCCTTTTACGCATATTCTTAGTAATAGCCTCTGTAGCACGTAATAATTGGGGTTTAATTTTATCAAAATAAAATTGTAAGCCCTCTGAATCGCCCTTGTACATAAAATGGACTTGTCCTACTTTGGTCGTTCCTAAAATGGTCGTTTTAAAACCACCACGGGTACTCCAAAATTTAGCGACAAGAGAGGCTGCCGCTACTACCGAACTCTCTTCTACCACCATAGGGATAACATAGGCTTTATCATTGATAACAAAATTGGGTGCTACACCATACGGCATATAAAAATTCGAAACCGTATTTTCAATAAAATCATCATGTAATTCCTGTAATACACGGTTACTATTCCAATACTGTTGAAGGGTTTCTTTGGCAAGAATGGGTTTTTCAAAAAAATTATCGACCAACCAATCAATCTTTTCTTGCTTGGTCATTTTAGAAAAACCGGAAATAATTTTAGTCATAGTAGATGTATAATAAGGAGCAAATGTAAAAAATAAAGTATTCAGAACTAATTTATACCCTAAAAACCTGAGTTCGACCTAAGCTTTGCACACAGTTTCAGATAATTAGCTCATAGGCAATCCAAATTTATGAGAACTATCTGGATAATTTGAGTGAATTTGGGGCAGTATATGGGCTAATTATCGA
>JANTFW010000078.1 GCA_024763245.1 Flavobacteriaceae bacterium
CTCATAAAAGGATGATAATTGTTTAGTTTCCATTCAGCTTTGATTCTATAATTTCCACTGTAATAATAATTTGAATCACTATCACTATTATCAATACAAGTATCGGTTTGTATAAGCATAGTAGCGGATTTTTAGTGATAGATCTTTTAATCCATCACTAAACTTTGTACAAAGGAACAAGTTTTTGATTTGTCAAAAAACCCGCTATTACGTTTATATTTTGTTATGGGCATATTATAGTTCAGAATAATATTTGTTTTGTTAACGATTGTACAAGTATGCTAATACTGCCATTGATAAAATAATATATATGGCAATTTTATCATATTTTTTTTTAACATTTTCATTATCTTTACTTAGTTTTTTATATTGAAACAAAACAAATACTAACATTATTGATAGCACTCCTGTTATAATTTTAGTAAATTTTATTGATTCTAATTTAAAGGATAAATACATTAATAACATTGGAGTAAAAATTAAAACTAAAGACCATATGTTTTTTGAAGTTTTCATAATCTCTATTTATCAATTACCAATACAATCTGAGTAGCTAGCATCACAAACACCATAAGCAGCAGTAGCTACGTCAAAATTTGCTGCTAAGCAAAAAACTTGAGCTATAACACCACCTATACCTCCTGTTGCCGCCCCTATCCCAATTGCTGCAATTGTACAAGCAACAATACCTGCATTATAATTGGCTGTTACAGCATTGTTACAGGCGACTAAAGAATTTTCACAATTATCTACTTTATTTGTACCGTAAGACCATTTATCATTTTGATTAAAATAATTAAACAAAACATTATTTCTTGAATTTTCATCTAAATCTAAAAAATTGGTTTCATTTACTATCTTTTCAGCTAGCTTATCCATTTGATTGCAATATATTAGAAAGTCATCTAAAGTTTGAAAACCAAGAGATTTTAAAATTAGTTTTAGATTGTAATTCTCATCAGATGTCAAGACATCCTTTTGTAATAACTCTAAAAATAAATCTGTGTCAATTGATAAACTAGCATATTTTTTTGAGATTTTGTTCCCAAATGGTTTTGGACTAAGGATAGGTATTTTCCTTATGCTGTTTAAATAGTCCAAACTAAATTCCTGTTTTTCAAATGTAAGCATTTCTATATTAGATTCTTTTTCTTGTAATTTGTTATTGTAACTTGAATCTAAACTTTCTGTATAACAACTCATAAATGTAAGGGTTATTAATAGTGATAAAACAATAAATGATTTTAATTTTCTCATAATTTGTGTCTTTACAAATTCACTTATGATTAGTAGTAAATTTGAGTTTAATACTATGTCTTTCTTTTTCTTATGGGAGTTTTCGACTTTTTCTCCCGTTACAGTTAATTAATTTTGTCATTAATTTTTGTAATTCTTATTTTTTATTCCTTAAAGTGGATGGCTTTTACCAAAATTTTCGTTCTCAATTGCCCATAACAGTGCTATTACTGCTATTTGTTATAATACTTTCATCTTCCAAAACTGAAGTATCTCCTTAAATAATACGTGATAACTTATTAAAATCAGCATCAGTTATCTCAACTATTCTGTTTTTTTCAAATATATAAATACTTCTACCGACTTGAATTTCTCCATTTTCTCCCATTAAAGTCATCTCATCAGAATCCCAAGGGTATTTGTCATTTGGATCATTCACTTCATCCAGAATATCATTATTTAACCAGTTTTCTTCAACAATTAAGAACTTCTGTCTTAATGAATTAAACCCGTATTGATTTTCAAAATCCGTTAGCGGTTTTTCTGAATCAAAGTGTAATGCTTTCTCTTTGTCATTTAAAGCATCATCATCTAAGCAACCCCATTCTGCTACAAAAGCATCATCCCAAGATTCGGTGTCTTGTTCTAATTTTTCAAGAGTGATTTTATAGGTCTCAATATTATCAAAAGCTAAAATGCTACCCGTAGATCTGCTCGTTGCATTACCATAATGCACTAATTGTATAGGAGCTTTTTGTCCTGTATCTATGCTTTCAAAAGTATTTTCTTTTTGACAGCTTGTAAAAACACCTAGACTAATCAGGCTGCTTAATACTATAAATTTAAATCTGATTTTCATAGGCATTCCATTTTAATTACTATATTTTAATAGAATTTAATTATAAATCCTACTGAACTAATCGGTAATGTATAGTCCTATTTTGTAATAACAATTTTTAAAAGGGAGTATGAGTTTCAGGGATAAAAATTCTCTTACAATAACATACACCAAAGCTACGTAATTTAGAGTATAAAAACCAAATTTTTGTTATTTTTTTATCAGCATATAACACTAGTTATCAGGTGTATATATTAACTAAAGTTAATGCATTACTTTTCAATCGTGTTAAGTCAAGTTTATGATGACGTATAAGATAACTATATTTTTGTCAAGAATGATAATTATCTAAATTCCAGCATAGCCTTAGCAATGGTTAAAATTATCAATGCAGCTATATGCAAAATTAACGTGTCTTGGTAGGTTCTTAATATACTTGACATTTCCCTAGAAATATTTTAATACTTTTGTGGTTAAGTAGATTCGTATTTTGTCCACACTCAGAAAATTTTTAAAAGACAGTATTATTTACGGGGTAGCTGCTGTATTACCACGGGTTATCAATTTTTTGTTAGTTCGGGTTCATACCGATGCGCTTCCGGCTACCAATTATGCGGAAAACACAGATTTTTATATCTGGGCGGCTTTGTTTGCCGTACTGCTTAGTTTTGGTATGGAAACTACCTTTTTTCGTTTCTATAAAGATGCTGAGAAAAAAGATCATTTGGTCGCTACAACCTTTCTAAGCATCTTGGCTTGGGTAGGTTTGTTTCTCGTTGTTTTTTCATTCTTTTTTAACGATATCTCTTCTTTTTTTGGGTTTGGTGATAAGCCTTTACGCTTACAACTTTTTATGGCTATTATGGCACTAGACACCTTAGCCATGGTGCCCTTTGCTTTTTTACGGGCTTCTAATCGTCCTTTGCGGTATGCGTTTATTAAATTACTGAATGTTAGTATTATTGTCATCATTCAATTGTTAGCGCTGCGCTGGATACCGTACTGGGAAAAGCTTGGTGTAGCCTTACCACAGTGGTTACAAAACAATTATCCTAAAATTACAAAAGTCAACTATATCTTTATTGCCAATGTAATTGGTAGCGGCGCCAGTTTTATACTATTATTACCCTATTTATTTCGTTTTAAGTGGCAATTTGATAAACTCCTTTTTCATAAAATGTTACGGTATAGCTACCCTATCGTCATTGCAGGGATGGCGTATGTCATCAATGAGAATTTGGATAAATTTTTAATCGGAAGACTAATCGACAAAAAAACAGAAGGACTGTATGCAGCAGCCTATAAATTAGCCATTTTTATGAACTTATACATTATGGCTTTCCGACTTGGAGCGGAACCTTTCTTTTTTAATATTTCCCATCAAAAAAATGCCCGTGATAGCTATGCAAAAATTATGAAGTACTTTGTAATTATTGGTGTGTTTGTGTTGCTGGGTATTGTGTTATTTTTAGATCTATTTAAACATTTTATCAACCCAAGCTATTGGCAAGCGCTAGAGATTGTCCCGGTAGTACTCTTGGCTAATTTATGCTTAGGTATTTATCACAATTTATCGATCTGGTATAAATTGACCGATAAAACCCGTTTTGGTATGTATTTTTCAATTATTGGTGCCCTAATTACTATTATTTTTAATGTTGTTTTCCTACCTATTATAGGGTATATGGCATCGGCTTGGGCAACATTGTTGGCTTATGGAATAATGGCCTTACTTTCTTATGTTATGGGTAAAAAATATTATAGTATACCTTATGCTACGGGTCTTATATTGGTATATTTATTCTTGGGTAGTGGTCTCGCTTTTATATCGTATTACAAATTACAACCCAATTGGTGGCAGTCCGGTATTTTACTAACGTTTTTACTAGGAATCGTTTGGCTTGTTGAAAGAAAGGATATTCGAAGTATGGTCTAAGTGGTGTTTCGTGTAATTCCAAGACCATTGCAAAACCAAATAGAAACTTGAAATAAAGGCGAGCTTCGCCTACAACTTTTTCCTTCTCAACAAAATTAAGAAATTATCTAATCTTGTCGTCTAACTTAACTCAGACACTCGCATACAATAGTCAAAAAGTAGACGAAATGGATTTATGGCTCCAACACGCTACACCAAGCTCGTCTATTTTAATTCCTCAGGAATTACACAAACCGGAATAGCTTGCATTTTATGTTGGTTAATACGATGCAAGCGTGTGTATATACTTAATACCTCCGTTTGTCTGTGGGTTAATTCCGTATCCTTTTTTTCTTTAGAAGTTTGTCGCATAGCCCACTCTAATTCGTCGTAAGTAGCTCCTAATTGTTCTTCGTCTGTTCGGTTGTCACCAAACAAACCATCGGTGGGTGCCGCTTGTAAAATACTTTTAGGCACTTGCAAATAGGTTCCTAACTCATATACTTCTGATTTCATCAAATCTGCAATAGGGCTTATATCAACTCCCCCATCACCATATTTTGTAAAAAATCCAACGCCAAAATCTTCTACTTTATTTCCGGTACCGGCTACAATATATCCGTAAAGTCCCGCTAGATAATACAGCGTTGTCATGCGTAACCGGGCACGTGTATTGGCTAAGGATAAATGGACTTTTTGGTTATCATCAATCGATGGAATTACTTTTTTAAAGGCTTCGAAGACATGCGTTAAATCTACAGCATTACTTTGAACATTAGGATACTTTTCTTGTAACTGAGCTATTAATTCTTGTGCCCTACTCACTTGATTGGCGGCCTGATGAATGGGTAATTCTAAAACTAAAACCGGCAATCCTGTTTCAGCACATAAGCTTGCCGTAACGGCTGAGTCTATGCCTCCGGATACCCCTATAACAAATCCATTGACCCCTGCATTACGGACATAATCTTGTAACCATTTAACAATATATTGTGCTACTTTTTGTGTCTTCATAACTTATATGTAAAAATAATTCATTTGTTTTGTCGTTGCAAAAGTAGTTTTTTTAATGAATTGTTTTAGCGATACCATCATGAGATATTTTGTTTTTGGCCTATTCTTTTTTTTATTCTTTTTTTCTTGTACTCAAAAGAACCAAGAAAAAGTAGACCTTAGCGGAATAACAGCTCCAATCACGATAAAACGTTTTGATCAAGAATTTTATAATGCCACCCCAAAGAATTTAACTTCTATTCGAAACAAATATCCGTATTTATTTCCCGGAAATGAGGCAGATAGTGTTTGGCTTAGACGCAAAAACGATAGCTTATCTCAAGTATTATATAAGGCATCTCAAAAAGCTTTTGGAGATTTTAAAGAACAAGGCAAAGACATAGAAAAACTATGTAAATATGTTACTTATTATTACCCGAATTTTACACCGCCTAAAGTGGTTACACTTATCTCAAATCTAGACTTAGATCATCAAATAATCTATGCCGATTCTTTACTATTAATCTCTTTAGACACCTATTTGGGAAGTAACAGTATTTTTTATGCTAATTATCCGGATTATCTTAAACGTAATTATGATAAAAGAGTCTTACCCGTTCATATTGCCTCGGCTATAGCAAAAGAAGTTTTGCCTAAAATTCCATATAGAACTTTTATTGATCGTATAATTAATGAGGGAAAAAGAGTATATGCCATGCATCAATTTATACCGGATGTATCCGATAAAGACTTATTTATTTATACTTCGGAACAGTATAAGTGGCTTTCCGAAAATGAAGAAAATATCTGGAAATATTTTATTGAGAAAGAGTATTTATATAGTACGGATAAAGAATTAAAAGCTCGTTTTTTAGATCCCGCACCCTTTTCTAAGTTTTATTTAGTGACCGATACTAAAAGTCCCGGGCAGGTTGGTTCTTGGATAGGATATCAAATTGTAGAATCGTATATGCAATATAATGATGTATCTTTACCCCAGCTTATGGCTACCGCCCCAACACAAATATTTAAAAAGTCGAAATATAAACCCAAACGATAATGGCAATAAAACATACTTCAGAAGTAAAATTTACGATACACTTAGATGAAAATAAAATTCCGGAAGCACTTGAATGGTCAGCCGAAGATGGTGGTATTGAGCAGCAAGAAACCAAAGCCTTTTTACTCTCTGTATGGGATTCAAAAACCAAAGAAACCCTTAAAATGGATCTTTGGACTAAGGACATGCCTCTTGACGAGATGAAATATTTTTTTCATCAAACCCTTCTATCTATGACCGAAACCTTTCATCGGGCTACTAACGATGATAAAATGACCGAAACCATGCGAGATTTCTGTAACTATTTCGCAGAAAAATTGGAACTTACCGATACCAAATAAAAAGCCTTATCTAAACCACATATATAATATGTTCTAGAAAGAAGTCGTTAACGTCATGGTTAATCCCGTAGCTGTAGGCACATAACGACATACACCGCCCACACACAATAAGCCACCACGTTGTCTACCATAAGTCATGGCAAAACGTGTAGCATTTTTTGTGAAATTAGCACCAAAATTATAGTAATGATATTGTTCCTCGCTCACATCATTACCATAATTATACATATCTGCGGCAAAAAGACCCCATTTTGGTGCAACGGTGTATTCTAATGTTCCTGCCATCCAATTCTTTTTATCTTGCTTAGTCCACAAATGTTGTAATTCAAGCCTCAAGGCTTTTTTACTTGTGAGTTTATAGGTAAAATCACCCACAGCAATACTGCTTTTGATAATTTCGTGCGAAGCCGTACCAAAAATCTCATCATTATAATATGAATTTACAAATAACAAATTGGACTTAAACTTCTTATTCCATCTCTTTTGAATTTTGAAATTTAGTTCACTGTAGTATTTATCTCCAAACTGTAAGAATTCGGTAGTTATTTCAGGGCCTTCGGGCACTGATCCATTCACCTCTGCTTTTAAACCATTCCATTGCGCAAAATTTGCAGAAAGACGAGTACCATATTTACCTCCCAGGATTGTTCCTTTTTTAATTTTATAAAATAAATCTATTTGACCTCCAATTTCACCTACACTTTGATGAAAATTCTCATAACTGGTTTGAGCCGTGTACACATAGATATTTGCCAGACTATAGTCTTGTTGTTGTGTTAAAGCGGGAAGATAGTTAAGAATTACCTCATTATTTGTTCCGGTAATATAGTCTCTATCACTTCTGGAATTCATATTTTCCATTCTTCTAAAAGTAGCATTAAAGCCCAAACCTTTCATTGCATATCCGGTTTCTACGAGTAGTGCACTTCCTTTATAATAGGTGTCATAAAAATCGCTATACGGATCCATTCCGTTTGACAACACATCATCTCCTTTAGTTACATACTCTCCTTTTAAATAACCCCCGCCATAGCTTATAGCTACTCTTCTGGACAAAGCGCTCACCTCCGATGGAAAGTTATCAGCAGGTCCTGTATAGCCTCCTTGGTATTTACTCACTAAACTACCACCCAATTGGATAGACGCATCGCTTTCTAGCCCAATGGCATCTAATAGATCAAAATTTGCATCCATACCGCGAACTATCCCTGCTCCGGTCTCTGATAGATTAAGTCTTTGTTGGCCGTAAAGGGCTTTTAAAGACAAATAATCGGTAGGGTTAAACCAAGCGCTTACTCCTTTTAAGGCATTGTTAATACCAATTTGTCGATCTTCCCACGTTCTAAAGATGAGACCACTACCAAATTGCTCATAAATATGACCGGCTGTAATACCAAAATTAGTATCCTGATAAGCCACATAAAAATTGGCAATTTTGTTCCCCTCAAAAGTTTCAGGATATCCTTGCAAGGCCGGTAGATACGCTTCATACTGCAAACCCGCACTTACTTTTTTAAGTTGATAATCCAATTTAAAATAACTGTTGGATGCCCAAGAATCACTAGGCTTATAAGCCCCGATAGGTTCGTCATCTACATAATTTTGAATGGTAGTTTCAAAACCTCCGGTTAAAGTACCATAATCTTGTGCAAAAAGTAAACTTGGAATAATAAGTGCAAATAGGAATACTAATTTTCTCATAATGTAATAAATTCTAAAAAAATAACCATCCAAAATATTGAATGGTTATCGGTGTAAAGTGTAAGGTTTTATTCAACTAATTCTTGTACTTTTTCATACAGTATTTGTTCAGAGCCTTCTGTGTAACCGGTATGATTATATACTATTTTACCCTTATATACGATAAATACATGGGGCACAGAAGATACATTTAATGCTCTTTTTAGTTCTTGTTTGGTATCCAATAATACGGTATAATCCCAAGCTTTTCCATTAACCATAGGTTTAACCCTGGATTGAGATCTTGGGTCATCAACAGAAACGGCAATTAAGGTAACACCTGTCTCCTCATTCCAGTCTTCATACTCTTCAGCAATCGTATCTAGCTCTTCAATACAGGGTACGCACCAAGTAGCCCAAAAACTAATAATTACAGGTTTTTCACTATTGATAGTAGCTGTATTCATAACACTTCCATCCATATTTTTTAAAGAGATAGACGGTAGGGTATTTTGCGAAAAAATAGTTGCAGAAAATGAAATAAAAAGGACACTAAATAGAAATTTTCTCATAATTAGTAAAATTAATGTTGCGAAGTTACAAAAAAAACATAGTTTTGTTAATTACTAATTCTCAAAATTCATACCAAAAATGAAAAAACTTTTTTTACTACTTTTAGTAGGATCTATTTTTACTATTACTTCCTGTAACAAATCTAGTGGAGGTAATAGCGATGGTTTGTCCTCTATTACGATAGCAGCTCTTCAAAATCCTATTGTTTATGGTATAGGTGAGTTTACTTTTAGAGTACAAGGTAATGATAATGTTACCTATACCTCTAGTTCCACTATTTACGTGGATGGAACAGCCATCACAGGAAACACATTCGATCCTCCCACTGCAGGTACCTACGAGGTCTATGCTAAAAGAGACGGATTAACTTCCTCTCCAATTACCGTTACGGCTGATGCTGTCAGTTTAAC
>JANTFW010000079.1 GCA_024763245.1 Flavobacteriaceae bacterium
ACCATTTGCAATAACTAGTTATAACTACTTGATTTTTAGCAAAAATCTACTGCATTATTGACTTTCTGTGAGATAAATATTAGGTCGAACTCAGGTTAATACGTTGAAATTAGAATTGGTAGCGTTTTGTTAATTAATTGTGAAGCTCGACTTTATAATATGGACTTTTTTCCGTATTCAAAAGAATACGGTAAGCGTTTTATCCCTAAAAAAATCATGAAAAAAAGGCAAGCTACCTACATCACACTGCTCAACCTAATACCCTTGCTGCGTTCCCGCCCTGGGGGATTCAAAGGGAGCTAGTTGTGTAGGACTTGCCTCGGGCGCAAAGATACAAAACTAATTCAAAAACAAAACAAATTATTGCTACAATTAAATGAAAGAGTATCTGTTATATTCTAAAATAGAATTATGAATTAAATTGGTATCTTTGTGACATACTAACCATAAAATATACGACACATGGAAAAACAAAATTCAGCAACCAAAATTATGTTAACCTATGGATTATACTTAGGTATACTATCAATAATTGTTTCAGTAGCTAATTATTCCTTTGGAAATATTTATAAACCACACTGGAGTATAAATATTGTTAATTATTTGATTATGATAGCTTTTATAGTTATGGGTTTAAAAGCTTTTAAAGATCAAAATGAGGGCTTTTTAAAATTAGGACAAGCCTTAAAAATTGGTATCGGAATTGCCCTTGTTGCCGCGATTCTATCTTTGATTTACTTTGTAATTTTTGTAAACTATATAGAACCGGATTTTATTTCTAAATTAGGTGACTTTCAAGAACAAATGATGTATGAAAAATTTCCCGATATGGACGAAGCTATTATTGAAAAGCAAATAGAGATGTCTCGTAAATTTATGTCTCCTGCAATTATGTCTGCTTTTATATTAATTGGTAGTCTGTTTTTAGGATTGATATTCTCGTTAATCGCTGGTTTAATAATGAAAAAAGACCAACCGGAATTATAAATTGTAATTAATGAATTTATCTATTGTAATCCCCTTACTCAACGAGGAAGAATCCTTGCTCGAACTATACGAATGGATTAAACGTGTTGTCCAAGAAAATAATTTATCTTATGAAATCATTTTTATAGATGATGGGAGTTCGGATAACTCGTGGGATGTGATTAGGAGTTTACAACATAAAGATACGCACGTAAAAGGCATTAGATTTCAAAGAAATTTCGGGAAATCACAAGCCTTACACGCTGGTTTTAAATTGGCACAAGGTGAGGTTGTTATAACGATGGATGCTGATTTACAAGATAATCCGGACGAAATCCCGGAGTTGTATAAGATGATTACCGAGGATAATAACGACTTGGTTTCCGGATGGAAAAAGAAACGCTACGATTCTAAAATTCGTAAAAATATTCCTTCTAAATTTTTTAATTGGGCAGCACGAAAAACATCAGGTTTACATCTTCACGATTTTAATTGTGGATTAAAAGCCTATAATCGTGATGTGGTAAAAAATATTAATGTTCACGGTGAGATGCATCGGTATATTCCTGTACTGGCCAAAAATGCTGGATTTACCAAAATCACTGAAAAAGTAGTACAACACCAAGCCCGAAAATACGGTGTCACAAAATTTGGAATGAACCGTTTTATCAATGGCTTTTTAGACTTAATTACCATCTGGTTTGTGTCTAAATTCGCCAAACGACCCATGCACCTTTTTGGCCTATGGGGAACTTTAATGTTCTTTGTCGGCTTTCTTTCGGCGTTTTATATAGGGGCAATAAAACTGTTGCACCTGTATTATTTTCATATACCAACCCGATTAGTAACTGATAATCCGTGGTTTTATATTGCATTAACAACTATGGTTATTGGTACTGCTTTGTTTTTAGCCGGTTTTTTGGGTGAGATTATTATTAGAACCAATCAGGATATAGAACGGTATCGTATTGCAGAAGAAATTTAAGAATTAGTTACATATTGATTATTAGACCATAATAAAATGGATAAAACAGATATTTTAAAAAAAGCTCAAGAGTGGACTAAAGCTCCCTTTGATGAAGCGACACGAATGGAAGTCCAACGTTTAATTGACCAAGAGGATTGGGCACAGTTAACGGATCGATTTTACAAAAATTTAGCCTTTGGTACCGGAGGTATGCGTGGCATTATGGGTGCCGGTATCAATAGAATGAATAAATACACTTATGGTAAAGCTACCCAAGGACTGGCAAAATACCTTAAACAGAGTTTCCCTAATAAACCCCTGCAAGTTGCCATAGGTTATGATTGTCGTCATAATAGTGATACGTTTGCTAAGCTTGTTGCCGATGTTTTTACTGCTAATGGTATTAAGGTATTTCTATTTAGTGATATGCGGCCTACACCCGAACTCTCATTTGCTGTCAGATATCTAAAATGTGATGCCGGAATTGTACTGACAGCATCACATAATCCTCCGGAATACAACGGCTATAAAGTATATTGGAACGATGGTGGACAAATTGTACCACCCGAAGATAAAGAAATCATTGCCGAAGTAAATGCTTTGCAGTTTGATGAAATTTTGTTTACAGCAAATCCCGATTTGCTTACTTATATCAATACGGATATTGATGAAGCTTTTTGGGCGGCATCTATTAATAATGGAACTTTTAACAGTACTAAAGGCAGAGATCAGTTAAAGATAGTTTTTACCTCACTACACGGGACTTCCATAAAATTAATACCCGAAGCCTTAAAAAGAGCCGGTTATACCGATGTGCATATAGTAGAAGAACAACGTGTACCTGACGGTGATTTTCCTACTGTAGCATCCCCTAATCCCGAAGAGCCCGCTGCTTTAAAAATGGCGATACAATTGGCTGAAGAAATAAAGGCTGATATCGTTATTGGTACAGACCCGGACTCCGATAGAATAGGTATTGCCGTTAGAAATACTGCAGATCAGATGCAATTGCTTAATGGTAATCAAACCATGTGTATGATGGATGATTTTCTCTTAAAAAAATGGAAAGAAGAAGGTCGCCTTAACGGGAATCAATTTATTGGATCTACCATTGTTTCTACTGATTTAGTACAAATAATAGCCGCTAGTTATGACGTAGAAACTAAAATTGGATTAACCGGATTTAAATGGATTGCTAAAATGATTAGAGAGGCTGAGGGTAAGCAAGAGTTTATTGGTGGAGGTGAGGAAAGCTTTGGTTATATGGTGGGCGATTTTAACAGAGATAAAGATGCCGTAACAGCAACTTTACTAGCATGTGAAATTGCTACCACAGCTAAGGCAAAGGGCTCTTCTTTCTATCGAGAATTATTAGAGTTATACGTTAAATATGGATATTATAAAGAACATTTAATTGCCATTGTCAAGAAAGGTATTGAAGGTGCCGATCAAATCAAACAAATGATGAAGGATTTACGCAAAAAACCTTTGATAAGTATTGATGGATCCCCGGTTACTTGGTTATATGATTATCAAACTTCTTTAGCAACAAATCTACAAACGGGAGCTACAAAACCTATTAAAGTACCGCAATCGAATGTGCTAATTTACCATACCGAAGATGGAACTAAAGTAGCAGCAAGACCTAGTGGTACAGAACCTAAAATAAAGTTTTATTTTAGTGTAAATACCCCGCTGGATTCTATTGAAGAAGTTGATATGGTCGATAGAAAATTAATGCAAAAAATAGAACGTATCATTTTAGAGATGAAGCTTTAGTAGTTATGAATTTCTTTTTTAGAATAATACGTTATGCTAAACCCTATAGAAAATATGGTTTTTTGAATATTTTATTTAATATTCTTTACGCTTTATTTTCTACCCTTTCTTTCTTGGTATTAATGCCACTTCTTCAGGTTATTTTTAATCCCGAAAAAGCAACAATCATTACACAAAAGCCCACATATCAGGGTTTAGCTAATAGTGTTGATTTTTTTAAGGAGTATATGGGTTATACTATTCATACAGTGGCCGGAGAAGATAAATCTATGGCACTAACGATTGTAATTATTTTGGTGATTTTTACCTTTTTCTTTAAAAATATTTTTAATTACTTAGCCATGTTTTTTATTACTTTTTTAAGGAACGGGGTATTAAAAGATATTCGAAATGATTTATATCAAAAAATTGTCACTTTACCGATTTCTTATTTTTCCGAAAAGAGAAAAGGAGATATCATGGCACGTATTGGTACTGATGTTTTAGAAATTCAATATTCTTTTTTATCTATATTAGAAATGATTGTTAGGGAACCCTTAACCATTCTTTTTACGATTACGGCAATGTTACTAATCAGTGTAAAACTTACTTTGTTTGTTTTTATTTTTGTTCCAATCTCCGGTTTTTTAATTTCCTTAATAGGAAAGAGTTTAAAACGAAAATCCGATCGTGTACAAAAAGAGCAAGGTCTTTTCCTGTCTTTAATTGAGGAAACATTAGGGGGATTAAAAATTATTAAAGCCTTTAATTCTGAAAATACATTTATTGCTAAATTCAAGGAATCGACAAATCGTTTTTTTACTTATTCTAATACATTATTGAATAGAACGAATTTAGCAAGTCCCGCTAGCGAATTTCTTGGTATTACGGTTATTGCTATATTACTCTGGTATGGTGGCCGTTTAGTCCTTATAGAACATGCTTTGGCGGGAGAAGATTTTATTGCCTATATGGGGTTGGCTTACAATATTTTAACACCTGCAAAAGCTATTTCAAAAGCTAGTTATCGGGTAAAAAAAGGAAATGCAGCTGCAGAACGGGTTTTAGAAGTTTTAGATACTGATAATCCTTTAAAAGATCTTCCTGATGCCAAGAGTATTTCCGATTTTAAGGAGACTATTACATTTGATTCGATTTCGTTTAAATACGAAGAGGACTATGTACTCAAAGATTTTAGTTTGATAGTACCCAAAGGTAAAACAGTAGCTCTTGTAGGACAATCGGGTAGTGGCAAATCTACCTTAGCTAATTTAGTAACACGTTTTTACGATGTTACCAAAGGGAGCATTAGTATCGACGGAACTAATATAAAAAATGTAACCAAAAAGTCTTTGCGTGCATTATTAGGAATAGTAACCCAAGATGCCATTCTTTTTCATGATACCATTGCAAACAATATCGCTTTCGGGAAATCGGTAAGCAAAGATGAAATAATACAGGCGGCAAAAATTGCCAATGCTCATGATTTTATTGAGAGTTTACCCAATGGATACGAGACGAATATTGGTGATAGTGGTAACAAATTGTCAGGTGGACAAAAACAACGCATCTCTATTGCCAGAGCTGTGTTAAAGAATCCACCCATTATGATTTTGGATGAGGCCACCTCAGCTTTGGATACCGAATCTGAAAAATTAGTGCAAGATGCGTTAGAAAAAATGATGCAAAACCGAACATCTATTGTTATCGCACATCGTTTATCTACTGTTCAAAATGCCGATTTAATTGTGGTGATGAAAGAGGGAAAAATTATTGAACAAGGGACTCACCAATCTTTGATTAAAAAAGATGGTACTTATAAGATGCTGGTAACAATGCAAGAGCTTTAATCACTTAATTCCTTATTTTTTAAATAGAAATGTAATTAGTCTTGGAACTTCACGATTTTCATTATCAAAGAATTCTTGTAGTGCCACAAGTGTAAAACCTATGTGTTTTGCTGTATCGAGATAATCACTTAGATGATGCGGATAAACCTCTAAATCTATACGACCCACATTCGATTCAAATTGAGCTTTACTTCCCAAATATTGTTTAATGGGATGTAGCTCACTGATAAAAAATTGTCCCCCTTTTTGTAAAGCATTATAGGCTTTTTTAAAAAACTCAGCGATGGATGCAATATGCTCAAGAGTTAAACTACAAGTCACTAAATCAAAATAATTTGAAGAAATCGGCCAAGGGTCGTTTAAATCGGTTAAAAGGAAGCTAACCGATTTGTTTTTTATTTTTTCAGTAGCTTTTTTTAGCATTTCTTCAGAAAAATCAAGACCTATTATTTCATCAGCGTGTTCTAGTAACCACAGGGTGTTCTTTCCAGTTCCACATCCTAATTCCAAAACCTTTTTAAACGAATAATTAGAAAGCATACGTTTTGTAGCAAGAGCATCTAAATCTCTGGTTTTATTGTTGTTTTCATCATAAATATTAGCCCATTTATTGTAATCCTTAGAAATGCTCATCGCTTAAAGTGTTAAAGTATTTATAGTGTTGTAATAGTTTATGGCTATATCTATTTGATAATTATCAATTTGACAATCTAAAACAGGTATGCCTATCTCTTTGAGTAAGATAAAATTAACTTGTCCGTTATTATTTTTCTTATCGTGTTGTAATAAGGGCAGTATATATGCTAAATCCTCGTTAGTAATATTTGGTAATTTTGAGACCAAATAATTATTAGAACCCATTGTGGATTTAAATTTCTTAGCATAAAATTTAAGAATAAGTCTGGTGTAAAAATCAACTTTTTTTATAGGTAAATCGTAGATCTGGTGAGAAAGATGTAACGCAAGAATCATTCCTATGGCTACAGCTTCTCCATGCAAAAGTTGTTCTTTTTTTACTTTAGATAGAAAATACGTTTCAATAGCATGCCCCAAGGTATGACCGAAATTTAATATTTTTCTACGATTTTTTTCCTCGGGATCTTCTTGTACAATAGTTAATTTACTGTCAATACATTTTTTTATAAGCACACTGTCGAGCGGAAATGAATCCATTTCCATTTCTTCAATAGTTTTTAAAATAGAGGCTTCACTAATAAATCCGTATTTTATAATTTCGGCTAATCCTGATTTTATTTCTCTAGCGTCAAGCGTATCCAAAAAAGTAGTATTTACCCATAAAGCCAATGGATTTTTAATAATCCCAATTTGATTTTTTAATCCGTTAAGATCAATACCGGTTTTACCCCCAATAGCAGCATCAACCATTCCTAACACAGTTGTCGGAATGTTTATAAATCGAATCCCACGTTTATAAGTAGCCGCTACAAAACCACCTATATCGGTAATGACACCACCTCCTAAATTGATGAGAATACTATTTCTGTCCGCACCTATATTTGTAAGTTCTTCCCAAAGTATTTTACTTGTTTTTAGATTTTTATTTCGCTCGCCATTTTTTATCTCAATAAAAAAAAAGGAATATTTTATCGCCTCTTTTAAAATAGGTAGGCAAAAAATTTTGGTTTTATTGTCCACCAGTACTATAAGTTTAGAATAGGTCGTGTTCTCTAAAAATGCGTTCAATTGGTGTAAACCGTTAGTATTAAATAATACAGGATATTCAATTGTATTTGTTGGGCTTGTCATAATATAATGATAGAAAAGTAAAATATTTTTACAAAGTAAGATAAAAATCAGTTTTACACATCATTTAAGTCCTTAAATTTGTAGAAATTAAGAAATCATTCAATATGGAAAATATTTTTGATAATACAGAAGTAGCATTTGCGGTAAAGACAGATGCTGAAATAGAAAGAGCCTATTTTCTTTTTAAGATTATTCAAAGTGAACCAATGGTTAAAATAGGATCTAAGATTACACAATTTGCGTTAAAAGCACATTTACCTGTTGAAGGACTAATTAGAGCAACCGTTTTTAATCATTTTTGTGGTGGAGTTACCGAAGAAGATTGTATGCCGGTTATTGATAAGATGTATGAAAAAGGGGTGCACTCTATTTTAGATTATTCGGCTGAAGGAAAAGAAGAGGAAGCACAATTTGATAAAGCGGTTTCCATTACCTTGGGCGTAATTGACTTTGCCAAAGAAAAACCCGCTATGCCTTTTGCTGTATTTAAGCCTACCGGTTTCGGCCGTTTAGGCCTTTATGAGAAAATTTCGATGAACGAACCTTTAACCGTCTCCGAAGAAGAAGAGTGGAAACGAGTTGTCGAGCGTTATGATAAAGTTTCAAAAGCAGCTCATGATAACCATGTGCCTTTATTAATTGATGCAGAAGAAGTATGTATGCAACAAGCTGTTGATGATTTAGTTGAGCAGATGATGACAAAATATAATAAAGAGCAGGCTATTGTTTTTGGTACTTTACAATTGTATAGACACGATAGAATGAATTATATAAAGGCATTACACGAAAGGGCTAGGGCTAAGGGTTTTCATATTGGTATGAAATTAGTGCGTGGCGCCTATATGGAAAAAGAAAGGGAAAGAGCTATGGAGAAAGGAATTGAGGACCCAATCTGTAAGGATAAAGTTGCCACCGATAAAATGTATAACGATGTCATGAAATATATGTTTAACAACATTAATCAGATGGCGATTTATGTGGGTACTCATAATGAAGAAAGCGCACAATTATTTAAAGAATTAATCGATAACTCTGATCTCAAAAAAGATGATAAGCGGTTGTGGTTTGGTCAACTCTATGGTATGAGCGATCATATTAGCTACAATCTGGCCAAATTAGGTTATAATGTGTCTAAATATTTACCTTTTGGCCCTGTTAAAGACGTTATGCCTTATCTTATAAGACGAGCAGACGAAAACACATCTGTTGGTGATCAAACCAATAGAGAGTTAGAATTGTTAAAAAGAGAGAGGAAACGTAGAAATATATAAATAGGTAAAGAAAACATTGGCAAAATTTGCTAATGTTTTCTTCTTAAAATAGCCTATTTAATCTTTTTTCTTTTTACCACCTGTCATAAAAATAATTAAAGCAATTGTTAGTCCTAAAAAGGCAGCAAACATAATTATGGCAGATAAAACACCGTTACTCCAATCTACTAAAGGTAATAAATTTGCGAACATAAATGTATAGTTTTTGGTTAATGAAGCGAAAATAGTATTTTTTTTTCAAAATGATATGACAAATATCAAGGTGTGATTTTTTTTATTAATTTTAGCCGGCTACTTCGCTAAAATTATTATTTTTGAATCATCAAAAATTAAAAATTATATTTATGATCT
>JANTFW010000080.1 GCA_024763245.1 Flavobacteriaceae bacterium
CAACCAACTACTGGAAAAATTAAAAGCAAGAGGTTATGATACTTCTAAATTGATTGAAGTTGAACAAAATAAGAATAAGAGTTAACGTTTGGTAACAATGCATATAAGTTATTGGGAAGTAAGTAGTTGAAATGAAAATTATAGAAATAAATTAAGATTGTAGTAAACTGAAAGTTAGGTGTTTCAAAACGCCCAACAACTCATATACTAACCGTTAAACGCCATATAACTGATCATCTAAGCAAACTTTATCAAAGCTCAAAATTGCACTATTTATCAGCAGAATTATTCACTCAGATATTGAAATGTCATACAGCGGAGTTGATGCAGATTCTATAAAAAGGAAATCGAAAAAGGGAATTGACTCGAACGCAAAACTGACAGCTGAAAAAATCGGAATTAAATACAACATCGCCGAAGTCAAATTTTTTTTGTGTTTAAGACATAATAGATGATGATTTTTGATCTGAAAAAATGAAAAATTTGAAATTATTCGCTACGTGAAAAAAGGAATTGACTCCTACTCGACTCAAATGGAATTAGAATTGTAGCCTTCCCTAAATATAGGACAGTTTATAATTAAGAAATTAACATATTTTAAATTTTAATAACTGTCCTATATTTAGGGTAGACAACATTCTGAAATAGCATGACAAAATAGTGTATCATACCAGAAAATGAAATCTTTCCAGTATGATACAAAACTATACCTATTTTTATACTCTTTATTGCACAGTAAAAGGTAATGCGTAAGTAAATTTTCCGGTTCCTTTTTTATCCCAAATCTTAATATGTAGTTTATACTTTTCTGATGGTTTAAAAACATCCGAAGCATGAAAACTTGCATTCAACACCAAAGGTTGCAAATCAGTTCCGTTTTGCAGATTATTTAATAAATCCGGATAATCAGCAATGGTATCTTTATCATTTTTTACAATCCACATTCCCAAACCCGGATAAACCTTATCTTCAACTTTTTGAAAACCTTCTAAGTTTCTAAAAAACACCTGAACTTTATCGTTCGTAGCAAATGTATTTTTGTTAACCTCCTTATCATTTACTTGAATATCCACATTCTCACAACCAATACCATTGCCACGCGAAGTAGCACTTGTTACCAAATCCTTATTTACCGATTGGTTAAATTGACAAGCATTTATCAAAAATAGAATAAATACCGTTGCTGTAATTGTCCTTTTTTTCATTATATTCTTATTTTAATTATTTTTATTTGATTCTTAATCGCACAGGGATTTGGCATAAACGGTACCATCATATTTTAATTCGGTAATTTCACCTGAATCCTGTACAAAATAGATAGCTACACGATATTCACTACCATCTGATGCGGTAAGAACCACTCCTTTATTACCTACTACTTTATAGGTGCCTGTATAACCGCCATCTCCCCCTGAGTAACCATCGCCCCCACCACTATAAGAGCTTTCACTTCCATAGGTATAATGGCCTCTTCCATCAAAACTAACCCGTTCTGATGATGAATACGAACTTGAGCCACTGTATCCGGAAGAAGAATAACTACAAAAAGTGCCATATAACCTTCCATTAGCTGCCGTATTGCCTCGATTAGTCGTTGGCTGATTCCCATATCCTTGTCCTCCGTAACCTGTATTTTGTTGATTTCCTTGAACTTTATTTAATATATAGGTTCCGGCTCCTTCTACATATAAATATAATTGACTTCCATTAACTTGATATTTGTATATCATAGTATTATTATTGGCATCATATACCGTAATTTGGTTTCCTTGAACCGTATAACGGTATGGAGATCCCGCAACAGTCATCGCTTGATTGGTAAATGATGTTATCGTTCCATTGGCTGATTGCCAATTTCCATATAATTTACTCTTTTGAGCCGTAACCGATTCAAAAGTAAAAATAACGATAAGACTTACTACTAATTGAATTGTTTTCATAATTTTTCTATTTTAATAATTGAGTGTTTTCTATGTTCTTGATCTACAATGTGTACTAAATAGAATCCGGCTTGGAGTGTTGGAAGATCTATTCGATAGAAATCTACATTGTTGATTTGTAATTTCATAATTTCATTACCTTTTAAATCATATATAAATAAATCGTAAGCACTTACTACGGGTAGTTGAATAACTGCTCGGTCAACAACCGGATTGGGGTAAATATTTACACCTGCTAGTAGGGCATAATCAGTATATCCAATTGAAGATAATATATCGACACTTATAAAACCTTCTGATAAGTGCAGATTACCTTGTGTTTGCTCTTGGATAGCCGTTTCACCTAGGGTAAAAAGTACTTGTGTATTACCCGAAGTTGCCGTGCCACCACCGGTGGAGATACTGCTTTTTTTGATTTGAGTTTGACTAAATCCAAAATTGAAAAGCAAAATGAATAAGATGGAAAGTGTTATTTTCATAATAGTATTTATTTTCTGTAAATAACAAAGCTTATACTTCCGGTATATACATTTGATGTCGCGGCATTATATAGATTAAAATATAAACGATCGGAGTATGTATGACTTGTAATAATAACCGGTTCTTGTGTATATGCCGTTGCGACAACAGTAAAGTTATTAAAATCAAAAGGAATCTCCTCATCGTTTTCATCGTATAATCTAATTTGGTAAACACCCGTATTATCCAAATAAACATTAAAGTTGTTGGTTGAATTTGGTGTTGTCATTGCAACTCCTCCATCAACGTTTACCCAATAGATATTGCCATAAGCAAAAGCTTTTAAATCGGCATTATTTCTAGAAGACTCCGATGTAATTTTACCATTAATTTGTACTTCACCATTCTTTTTCCAAGTGGTTCTTTTTGCTTCATTACCGGTAAAATGCTTTGACCAAATATTTAACTCATCAAGCGCACCATCATATTCCAATTCAAAACCATAATCATTTTGTTCAAATAATTGTAATTTTGAAGCATTTCCATTTCCGGCTATTACTTTAGCAGCTACATCACTCGTTGCATTTCCAACTTTTAAATTTTTGGTAATATCAACATCTCCATTATGATTAATGGTAAAATCGCTTCTTACATTACCATCGCAACCCATTTGAATCTTGTCATTACTACCAATGTAAAGTCTATTGGTAAATCTTCTAATCATTCCAATATGTGGTGTAGAAAAGTTGTCTTGTAGCTCAATACTGGGATCTCCTCCTTTAAGGTGTAATAATTGTTGTGGATCTAAGGAACCTATACCCACCTTCCCTAAGGTAAAAATATTGTCTGTATTGTTGGTTGGTGGAGATTGTGTATCTACTTTATAAAAATCGGCATCGACAATACCAGGTGGAAGATTAGTAATATCTCCATAATCAACCCCTCCGGCTTTTTCGGAAAATTTGGAATAAGGTACCGCTTTTAGTTCATTGGTACCATAGTCTGAATAGCCACTACCGGTGTCAATTTCTACTTGTAGAAAATACGAATTATTTTGCCAATCTAAACTCGAAAAATCATCCGAAGTACTCCCCTCTCCTACTTCAACACTTACAATACCATTACTGTCTGTTGTTGGCGAATGGGTTTCTTCGTAAACCGTTGTAGTTCCATCTTCTAACAAAGTAAAGCGTATACTTACTTGTTGATTAGCAATGGCGTTACCGTTGTTCGTAATCAAAGCTTTGTAATTAAAGCCTCTATTTTGCCCTTGAATCCAAACAGGAATTAAAAGTAATACAACATAAATTAGTTTTGTTCTCATAATTGTGGTTTTAAAAATTAAATCGTTTTGTAATTGTTTCTTCTGTTGTAGTAAGTTCTAATCGTATAGACGAATAAAGTTTTGTATTAAAATGTATATTTACACTATGCTCATTATTTATATCTTGACTATAGATAAATTCATCCTTATGATATATAGTGACTTTGCCTGATATTAAATAATCCGCAGCGATTACTATATTGGGTTTAACATAATTAATGACAATCATAATTTTGTTTTAGCAATGACGATGTAAAAGTAGGGTCAATAAGTCATTAACAACAAAAAAGTAGGTAAGGTATAGGTAAGGTTCTTATAGAAATAAGGTAAGAATAAGGTAAGGTTATATATTCTTATTCACTGTTTTTCAAATGATTATAAAAAATTAAATATAAAAATAGGTAATTGCATCTAAAAAAATAGGTAAATTTGTATAATCTTAACTCAGTAGGCATGAAAATAGTTAGAAGATACTTTGTTCTTATGTTTGCATTCTCCTTTTTTTTAGGTAATGCCCAAACCTTACCGAAACATAAAGATAGTATTTTACATTTATTACGTTTCGCCAAAGGAATTGAAAGATTAAAAATAACAGATACATTAGTGGATTATTACATTAAAAATAATCCGGATAGTGCCCTAGTCTACAACACGATGTTGCTTAAAGAAATTCGTAATACAGATAACCAAAAATACTTGGCAAAATATTATAATAATCTGGCTACCTATTACCTCTACCAATCGGAACTTTATAAGGCAAAATCGGCCATAGAACAAGCCATTGCAATTCAGGAAAAAGAAAATCTAAATAATGATCTTGCCGATTCCTATAAAACCTTGGCTGGAATTTATTACTATTTGGAATCGTATAAAGAAGCCATTACAATTTCTTTTAAAACACTAAAAATCTACGAAAAAAACAAAAACAATCTTGGTATTGTATCCTCCTTGAATAATATTGGACTCCTCAATGCTGAACTTGGAAATCTAAAAACATCACTACAAAATTACAGTGATGCAATTAGATTAATAGAGCAAAAGAAAATAGCAAAAAGTAAAGCCGGTTTGTATGGCAATATGGGTATGGTTTACAAAAAGATGAAAGTGTACGATAGTGCTAAATACTACTATAAAAAATCGATACAACAAGATCTAAAATACAATTCCAAACGGGGACTCACACACACCTACTACGATTTGGCAAACCTCTATGCCTTTTATCTAAAAAATGCTGACTCCGCCAGTTATTATTATCAAAAATCATTAGACTTTGCCACAAAAAATGACAAAAACTTGATCCCTTCCATTCATAGTGCAAAAGCAAAAATGCTTATAGAATTGGGAAATTACACAAAAGGAATAAGGGCAATGAACGAGGCACTTAAAATTGCCGAAAAATATGATAGTAAGGAAATTAAACAATTGGCACATTATAAACTCTATGAGGTGTATAAAAAACAGAAGAAATGGAAAAAAGCTATCGCTCACCTAGAATCTTTTGTTGATATAAGAGATTCTATTGAAAAAGAAAAGGGAAAAATAGCCATGGCAAATATGGAAGCAAAATACGAAAATGAAAAAAATGTAGTAAAAATAAGTGAGTTAATGTTACGTCAAAAAATGGATAAAAAGATTAAAATCTTACTAACTTTTGCCATAGGATTACTAAGCATTACTTTTTTATTGTTCACTAGAAATTATTTTATTAAACGCAAACAAAACCTTCTTGAAAAAGAGTTATTAGTAACCGAAAAAGAAAGGATAGATCAAGAACTGAAATTTAAAACACGTCAACTAACCTCCCAAGCTTTAATGATGATGCAAAAAAACAAACTTATTGATACTATTTTACACAAACTTTCGGATATAAAAGGAGGCACTATTACGAACAGTAAAGAGCTCTCTCAACTAAAACGAAAATTAAAAAAGAGCCTACATTCTGAAAATGATTGGGAACTATTTAAACACTATTTTGAAGAGATTAATAAAGATTATTTTGATAATCTCAAAAAAATTAACCCTAAAATAACACCAGCAGAACTTAAGTTAAGTGCCTTAATAAAGTTACAATTCAGTATTAAAGAAACCGCTGCATTATTAAACATTTCTCCTAACAGTATAAAAACCGCTCGACATATTTTACGAAAAAAATTAGGTTTACAGCAGGGTCAAAATATGTATGAATTTCTTGACACGGTTTAATATACATTTATTGCTATTACTTTTTTTCAATCTTAGAATAAATGTAAATCTAAAACGGTTTTTATTTTCTACCATAAAGTTTTGTACCTTTATACCCAACACATTCTTTGTATTGCTTTAAAAAACCTATCATGAGTAACTCTGATAATCAAATTGATCAATTATTAAAAAAATTAGAAATCCTGATTAGCAAACAACAGGTTTTTTCCTCAGAGATCAATGCACTTAAAGATGAAATTGAGTTTTTAAAAAGTCAAAAATCAATACTTGATGAATCTCCAGAGATAACCGATCAAAAATCGCAGCTTATCAAAGAAATTCCTGAAGAAAAACCCATAATACAAAATCCTGTTAAAGCTACTCCATTACCTAAACCTCCACAGAAAAAAAACACTTATAAGAGTAAAAATATCGAAAAATACATCGGTGAAAATCTTATTAACAAAATAGGAATTATCATTACTGTAATTGGCGTTGGAATTGGTACAAAATATGCTATAAATCATCAACTTATAAGCCCACTAACCCGAATAATATTAGGTTATTTATTAGGTATTGGCTTGTTAGGGTTTGCTTATAAACTCAAAAAAAAATACCACGCTTATAGTGCTGTTTTACTTAGTGGCGGTATGGCTATTTTATATTTTATCAGTTATGCTGCCTATAGCTTTTACGGATTAATGCCACAAAGCCTTACCTTTGTCCTTATGGTGTTGTTTACGGTCTTTACGGTTCTGGCTGCGTTACATTACAATCAACAAATAATTGCCTTACTCGGTTTAGCAGGTGCTTACACCATTCCTTTTTTATTGAGTGACGATACCGGAAATATACGTTTTTTATTATCCTACATTCTACTTGTAAATATCGGCATCCTTTACATCGCCTTTAAAAAGTATTGGAAACCTTTGTATTATGTTGCCTTTATTTTTACGTGGTTAATTTTCTTTCAATGGTATGATCACAAATATAATTTGAGTATTCATTTTAATTTAGCCATCACCTTTTTACTGCTTTTCTTCTTAGTGTTTTACTTGACCTTTTTAGCGTATAAACTAATTCAAAAAGAAGTATTTCAAAAGATTGATATTATACTAATCTTATTTAACTCCTTTATTTTCTTTGGTCTTGGTTATGATCTATTAAGAAACAACCCTAACACCGAAGAATATCTAGGACTTTTTGCAATTGTTAATGCCGTGATTCACTTTGGAATAAGTATGTTAATTTACAAACAAAAATTGGGAGACAAGCAATTGTTTTACTTTATCACCGGATTAGTGCTCGTTTTTTTAACCTTAGCGATTCCTATTCAATTAGATGGCAACTGGGTTACGCTACTTTGGATAGGTGAGGCAGCTCTACTGTATTGGATTGGGCGTACAAAAAACATCTCTTTTTATGAAAAGCTGGCCTATCCCCTACTTTTTCTAGGATTTATTAGCCTATTAATTGATTGGGGTACCTTTTACAACCATTATCAACCCACTATAAATACCGTAAAATTAACACCTTTATGGAATGTACAATTTTTAACTTCTATACTTGTTATTGGTGCACTTGGATTTATGAATTATGTACAAAAAGATCGTACATCTGCATTGGGTGAAAAATCAGGATTTTTTAAAGTGGCAAGCTATGCCATTCCTATACTTTTTATAGTAGTTCTCTATCTCTCTTTTAGAATGGAAATAACCAATTATTGGCATCAACGCCTTATGGATTCAAGAGTATCACTAACCGATGAAAGTGCATATAGCTTTACACAAAATAATGACCTAAGGAAATTTAAAAGTATTTGGGTTATCAATTATTCCTTACTGTTTTTTAGTCTATTAACCTACTTTGCCAACACATACTATAAAAATAAAATCATTCCTCTTGTAACGGCTGTTCTAAATATGCTAGTACTATTTATTTTTTTACTACAAGGCCTCTATCTGTTTAGTGAACTGAGAGATAGCTACTTGAATCAATCTCTAGCAGATTACTATGCTATAGGAAGCTTTCATATTTGGATACGCTATATTTCTTTTGTTTTTGTGGCTGTTTTACTCCTTGTTACCAATCGTTTTATCGCACAAAAGTCAGCAGATGATACGCAGCTTAAAGTCTTTGAACTAATTGTTTTAGGTACTATCCTTTGGATAAGCAGCAGTGAACTCATCAGTTGGATGAATATCTTTGACGCTGCACAATCCTATAAATTCGGATTGAGCATTTTGTGGGGAAGCTATTCCTTATTACTTATTGTACTAGGGATTTGGAAAAAGATAAAACACTTCCGTATCGCGGGTATCGTTCTGTTTGCCCTAACGCTACTTAAGCTCTTTTTCTACGATATATCCGATTTAAATACCCTTTCTAAAACCATTGCTTTTGTATTATTAGGAATCTTGTTACTCGTTATTTCTTTCTTATACAACAAATACAAACAACTAATTTTTGATGAAGATGATGAAGCTTAAGTTACTGATATATACCCTCTTGCTGCCCATTACACTTTTTTCTCAAAAAAATGCGTATCACTATAAAAGAGCATTAAATGGAATAAAATATAACTGGCATTATTTGTACATTCCTGATGCTGTATTTGCCAAAACAAATAAAGATTTATCCGATTTACGATTTTATGGCATCACTAAAGATAATGACACCTTAGAGGCAGCATATTTGTTAGATTTTCCAAAGAAAGAGGAGCACATTACTAATGATGATTTTAAAATTCTAAACCGTTCTGTTACTAAAGATGGCTACTATTACACCCTTGAGTTATCGCATAAACAAGCGATAACTCAGATTCAATTATTCTTTAAAAACAACAATTTTGATTGGCGTATTCAACT
>JANTFW010000081.1 GCA_024763245.1 Flavobacteriaceae bacterium
GTTCATATATTTACGTGTTTGATAATCAAATAAATATACGATTTTTTCTAATCAAATGGACGACTTTTACACTTTAATTTACAAATGCACAACGAGTTAACTCTTTTAAATAATAGTTATGACAAAACGATTACTAGTACTGGTGTTTTTATTCCATCTTCAGGTTTATTCGCAACAACCGGCTGTATATTTACCTCAGGTAAAGTACCCTGAATTGTTTAAAACAATCCCTTTAATTTCGAATACCGATCCGGAGTGGGTACGACTACTGTATAGTGATCAGCCCAATTTTTATAGCATAGAAAAGGCTTACCATAATTATTACAAATCACATACGTTTCAAAAAACAATACATACTCAAAATTATAAAAACCTTTGTCGTATAGTAAGCACTGAGAATTATGTAGAAGATGATGGGACCATTAAGAAACCGACTTTGTCAGAGGAGCACCAACAAGAAATAATACGAGCAAATAAATTACAACATAGCGCTAGATCAGTACAATCAGCTAATTTTACATTAGTAGGACCAACAGAAACCTATGATTCTCAGGGCGTAGGATATAAAACATCTCAATTAAATGTTTATACATTTGATCAATCAATTTCAAATCCTAATATAGCCTTTGCGGGTGGAGAAACGGGTGCTATATTTAAAACAACAGACAAAGGTGAGAATTGGTTTCCTATTGCAGAGCAAATTAATTTGGGGGCATACGGTGCTATAGCAATTGATCCTGTTAATGAAAATATTATTTTTGTTAGTGATGGATCCAATAAATTATGGAAATCTATTGATGGAGGTATTACCTGGTCTGTAGTGCACGAAGTATATCAACTAGGCATTACTGATATCTCTATTCATGGGCAAACTATACTCACAGCTGGTGATCAAGGTTTATATAGAAGTACAGATTCTGGATCTACTTGGAATTTGATACTATCGGATAAATGTTGGGATATTGAGCAAAAAACAGATGACCCTAATACCGTATTTGTGGCTAAGTCTAACCCTTCAATAAACAGAACAGAAATATGGAAATCGGTAGATAACGGAGCCACTTTTATGGCTAAGACATTAAATTGGTGGAACCCTGTGGGAGGTGTAGCTGCCAATAATGGTGGGGCGCGAATAGGGGTTACAGATGCTGATCCTAATCGTATATATGTGGTTTTGTTAGGCGATGAAAACGATGCTAATGACGATGCTAACTATATTGGCATTTATAGAAGTAATAATGCCGGTGATTCTTGGATAACTCCTTATGATGGTAATCATGATGGAGTTCCTGATAATGAGCCCGGAGGTCCCTATAGTCAAAATCATTGGTGTATGTCTACTTTTAACCCATCAAGTAATGGGGGGTATAATCAGGGTTTTTATAATTTAGGAATTGCGGTGTCCGATACCAATCCGGATAGTTTTTTAGTAGGTTTTTTGAATTTATATAAATCAGAAGATGGGGGTGTCTCATATACGCAATGGGGTGGTTATGGGTGCGATAATTGTGGTGATGAATACCGACATCCAGATATTCAGGAAATAGAAATTAACACTAATGATGTTTGGGTTTGTTCGGATGGAGGAATCGATTATTATGATGTAAATCTGGATTTTATCGCCCCTAAAATAAAAGGCTTATCCGGAACAAATTTTTGGGGGATTGATCAGGGTTGGAATGAGGATGTATTGGTGGGTGGAAGATATCATAACGGAAACACTGCCTACTACCAATCCTATGGTGTGGGAAAGTTTTTATCACTAGGTGGAGGAGAGGCTCCAACAGGTTATGTAGATAAAGCCGTAAATAGAAGAACTCATTTTAGTGATATAACCGATAAAGAAATACCGAATACACTAACAGGAGGATTAAAACCCATTCCAAACTATCAATTATACCCTAATCAAGGTTATTATTTAGATAGAAAAAGTGAAATTGTTACGGATCCGCGCTATTGGAAAACACTTTATTTGGGAAAAGACAATAAATTGTGGAAAAGTATAGATGGAGGTTTGAGTTTTGATTTGTTAAAAGAGTTTGGTACAGATACTGATAATATTGTAAAAGGAATTGAGATAGCTAGAAATAATCCTAATATTATTTATTTGACACAACAAACAGGTTACTACACCAATGTCTTGTGGAAAAGTATCGATGCCGGTGATACTTGGAGTGAACTTACCTTGCCTAGCAACAATAGAAATGCCTGTATAAGTATTGATGAAGGTGACGAGAATACATTGTTTATTTCTTTTAATAATGGCGGATCGGATACCGATAAGATTTTTAAAACCATAGATGGTGGTGTATCTTGGATTAATTTGACCACGTCAACATTAGACGGCGAAACCATTAAGAGAATAAAAACACAGGCTGGAACCGACGGTGGTATTTATATAGCTACGGATTATAATGTATATTACAAAAATAACAGTTTACAAGACTGGCAACTTTTTGTCGATGGATTACCTTTAAATAGGAGTCCATTAAAATTAATGCCCTTTTATAAAAATGCTAAAATAAGGTTTGCCACATTTAATAGAGGTGTGTATGAAAGTGATTTTTTTGAATCGTCTAAACCCATCGCACAGCCTATGGTTGCATCAAAGGTTCAACATTGCGCATCCAGAGGTGTTCAATTTGAAGATTTTTCCGTGTTAGAACATCAAGGGGCTTCCTGGTTATGGAGTTTTCCGGGGTCTTCATCGGTTTCCTCTGCTTCGGTTAGAAATCCAATAGTATTTTATGATACTCCAGGTCTTTACGACGTTAGCTTGACCGTTACCGATCAATATGGGTTTTCAGATTCAATTACTATAAATGATATGGTTGAAATAGGTGAAGATTATTGCCAGACGGAGCAAGAGCCATTAAATGCTATTGATATGTCAGGATCTAATAGTGACATTGAAAATACAGCTATTAATTTTACGGGTATATCAAATTTTACGTTTACGGGATGGGTTAAACCATCGGGGATACAAAATGATTATTCGGCTATTTTTAGCCTTGGGGAAGGATACGATGAAAATAAAAATTGTTTAAATTTTAGAGGAGGAAACAATACTTTAGGTATGCACTGGAATGGAGATTATTGGGGTTGGGATAGTAATCTAATTGTACCTCCCGATGAATGGAGTTTTGTGGCAATTAGTGTTTCACCAACACAAATTAAACTTTTTGTAAATGAAGAAAGTGTAACTTGGGATATTGATACAACTCCCATAACAATTGATAGGATTATTCTAGGATCGTATTATCATTGGGGAAGTAGAATGTATTCGGGTTTGCTTGAAGAGGCATGTGTATGGAAGCGAACGCTGACTGATGATGAGATTTATTTGCAAAGACATTTGACTAAAACAAACTTAGATGATGCTGATTTAATTGCGTATTATCAATTCAATCATCAACTGGAAGGGATGTTTATTGATAAAAAAAACGGATTTAATTTAGCGCATCAGTCGGGTGATGACCTAATACCATCTACAGCACCGGTAGGGGGAGGAACTAGTCAGTTGCTTTTCATTAATACAACCGGTGTTTATAATTTCTCAAATGTTGATGTCCAACTCAATTTTACGGGAAATACAGTACCAAATGGTAAGTTAGTTGTGTCGAGACTTGGGAATAATCCGTCCAATACTCCCAATACAAATGGAATTGATGAATCGTACTGGGTTATTAATAATTATGGTACTAATTCTACCTTTGATCCCTTGCAAGAAATGACATTTAGCAATGCCGGATATTTAACCGGTGCTGCAATTGACAATATTAAATTATTTAAACGTGGTAGTAATTCTGATACCCAAACCGATTGGGCTAATGTAGCCGGTGCCATCGGTTTAAGTGAAAATACTGGTACTGTCACTTTTGATGCGACTTTAATCTCCTCTTTTAGTCAGTTTTATATTGGATCCACAGCACCACTTGATGTTGATAATCTTGTAAAGACTAATGAATTGTTTGTTTATCCGAATCCGGTTGTTGTTGGAGACAATGTATTTATTAATTCGGATGATAAAATAAGTATATTCCTATTATATGATAATCTTGGTAAAGAAATCTACAGAAGGATACCCGAAACAAATCGGATAAAGATTAAGGACTTATCTCAAGGTGTATATTACTATTACTTAGAGACAGATAGGAAAATAAAAAAAGGGAAACTAATTGTAAGATAAAAAGTTTGCTTAACGCAAACAAGCCAAGTCGTTTTCTACTCGTGATGATGATGATGTCCACCACAATTACAAGCAGCATGACCTTTATGGTTGCTTACGGGAGCAAAAGCCTCGAGCGTCCCCTCAATTAGTTTTTGGATAGCCGTATCAGGGTCTGTTTCTTGAATAACGTAGGCCGTTACATTTTGTAGCGCTAATCGTTGGATAGCACCTTGCCCAATACTTTGTGTCAACAAAATATCCATATCGTATAAGTAGTTATGTGGGTTAGAGGATTGGTCTTCGTGAAAAGTATAGTGTAATGTTTCTTCTTTGGACAAATCAAGTAATTCTTTATTGTAATTTCCTTCTTTGTCAATGGTATATATATAAAAATGACGACATTTTCCGGCGTGGTTAGAGATTGTCTTTTTATTTTGTGAAGCCACAGCTACTTTAGTTCCCATAATTGAAAGTTGAAAGGTTATTTAACGACAAAAATAACTATATTGGGCTGAAAACTGTGTAATAAAAATTACCAAATATTGTGCTGGCAAATTATACGATAATGTTAGTCCCGGTAGACTCTTTTCCGGCTTTATCAAAATAAAAATCAATACGTCCCAAATTAATTCCTCCCCAACCTACTTGATTAACCAACACATTTTTACCGACGCTGTTTTTAGCAATCGTAGGTTTTTTTAAAAAAGTATGGGTATGACCTCCGATAATCAAGTCAATCCCTTTAGTAAGAGATGCTAGTTTTAAATCGGAAATTTTATCGGGATTTCGTTTGTAATTATACCCTAAATGAGAGAGACAAATAACCAAATCACAGTGTTCCTCATCCTTTAAGATACGGCTCATATCTTGGGCAACAGTTACGGGATCTAGGTATTTTGTTTCTTTGTACATACGTTTATCAACCAAACCGTCTAGTTCAATACCAATTCCAAAAACACCAATTCTAATACTGTCTTTAACAAATACTTTATAGGGTTTTACGTGCGTATCCATTACGGTGTTCTTAAAATCGTAATTGGCCGATAGAAAATCAAATTTGGCATGTGGCAATTGTTTGTACAAGCCTTCAATACTATTGTCAAAATCGTGATTACCAATAGTAGCAGCATCATATTTTAAAAGGCTCATCAACTTAAACTCAATCTCACCACCATAAAAATTAAAATAAGGAGTGCCTTGAAAGATATCCCCGGCATCTAGAAGCAATGTATTGGGATTCTCTTTTCTTATGCTATTTACAATAGTCGCTCTTCTTGAGAATCCACCTCTGTTTGCATTTCTTCTATCCGTGGCAGGAAAGGGCTCAATATGACTGTGGACATCATTGGTGTGTAAAATAGTTATATGTTTGGTATCTTTATTTTGAAAGGATTGTAAGCTTAAACCTCCCAATCCTAGAAATAAAGATGCAGCTCCTGATTGTTGTATAAATGTTCGTCTTTTCATCGGTGTACGGATTCTAAATAGTAATACTTTTTGTTAATTATTTGCGGATCATACGACCATCTACTTTTGCGTGAATCGTATCAATAGCAGTAAGTTCATCAATAATGGCTGCCCTTATTTTATAATCTAAATTATACAGTTGAATAGGATCTTTAAAAAAGTTCATGCGATCACCTCCGTGTTGTAAATAATCAGAGGTTAAGACATAATAATTCCGTTTGGGGTCTAAGTCCTTGCCGTTTAGTTTTGCTGTGGTAAGTTTTTTATCGGCAAACGTTAGCTGTAGCTGTTCTGAAATAGGATGTGCACTGCCTGATTTCGCTAAATAGTTAAATAATTCTAGAATTTTTTGGTAGCTCATTTCTACAACTACCATACTATTTTCAAAGGGCATTACTTCGTAAGCATTTCGTAATGTTACGCTTCCTTTAGGGATTCCGGCACGAATTCCACCAAAATTAAGCAGCGTAAAATCAACGGTTTTATGTGTTCGTTTGTTAAAAACAGCATTTCCTCGGGTATAACAAAGGTCAGCCATAAAATTACCTATATTGGTTTCGGGTTTTGTGCGATCTTTGTATAAATCAGAAGGATTGTACGCCAATACTTTTTGCATTTCTAGATCTAACTTTTTCTTATAGGGAGCAATGATACTGTCTATTGTAGGTGAGTTAGCAATAGTGGTATCAACAGCAATACGTTTTCCTTCAATTCTAGATAAATGTAGTGGTGTTTGTTTACAAGAAGTAATAGTTGCTATTAATAGCAGTAGCCCAAAAAATCGTTTCATTTCTTTTAACTTTAGTTTAGTGTGTTTCAGTGTGTGAAAGTCTCATTATTTTAAGTAAATTTGTAGCACTTTAAATCACAAGTGTAAAGATATAATTTTTTATGGGGATTCAGGAGTATCTTATAGATAATAAAATTAATTTTACGTTAAAAAAAACGAAATCGACTGAAAAGAAAGCAATACTTTCTAAGGTAAATAGTATTGCTATTTTTGTGGATGAAGACATTGCTTTTAATGATGATGCCTTTACCCAATTACAAAAGCTAATAGGGCTTAATCACACTCATTTTACTATTATTACTTATAAAGAGAAAAAATCCAATTTTAATGAGTTTAGAGGAGTTGTAATACGCCCAAATGATGTGAATTGGCGAGGTACTATTAAATCAAAGACGGTAGTAGAAGCCTTACATAAAAAATTCGATTTATTAATAGATTATACACAAGCCAATCAGTTAAAAAAACAATTGATTGTCGCCTTGTGTAAAGCCCATTTTAAAGTAGGTTTTTCGGACACAAAGGATGCTTTATATGATTTTATGATTGCTGTAAATCCTTCTAAGATTGATTTGTTTAATACAGAGTTAGTTCGTTATTTAAAAATATTAAAATTGATATAAAAAATGTCAGATTTTACAGGAACGGGCGTTGCCGTTATTACGCCTTTTACAAAAGAAAATACAATAGATTATCCTGCTTTATCAAAAATCATTAATCATTTGATAAACAGGGGTATAGATTATCTGGTTGTAATGGGATCTACAGCAGAGGCCGCTACTTTAAACAAGGATGAAAAAGATAGCTTACGAGCCTTTTTTGTTAAAGAAACACAGGGTAGAGTCCCATTAGTTCTGGGTATTGGTGGTAACAATACGGCACGAGTAGTTGCCGAAATCAAGGCGACGGATGTAACTGGATATCAAGCTATATTATCCGTATCACCCTCTTACAATAAACCCTCACAAGAGGGTATTTACAGACACTTTAAGGCAGTTGCAGAAGCAAGCCCGTTACCCATTATACTTTATAATGTACCGGGAAGAACCGGTATAAATATGATGCCCGAAACGGTTATCCGCTTAGCGCAAGATTTTGATTCGATTATTGGTATTAAAGAGGCCGCAGGCGATATAGTTCAAGCCTTGTCTCTTATACAGAAAAAACCGGATAATTTTTTAATTATTTCGGGTGATGATATGATTGCCTTACCGATGACTTTAGCCGGAGGTGCCGGAGTTATATCCGTTATTGCTCAGGGATTGCCTAGTGATTTTTCTTCGATGATTCGATTGGGACTAAAGGGAGAGGCATCAAAAGCCTATACTATACAATATCGGTTAATGGATAGTATTGATTTGATTTTTGAGGAAGGAAACCCAACAGGAATAAAAGAGCTATTAAGACAACAAAATTATTGTAGTAATAAAGTACGCCTTCCTCTAGTAGAAGCAACAAAAACGCTACAAAATAGAATACAATTATTTTTAAAAGAATATCATTAATTAATACCCGTTAGATTATGTTATCACCAAAAGTAGAAAAAGCACTTAATAAACAGATTAAAATAGAAGCCGAATCCTCACAAATTTACTTAGCAATGGCCTCATGGGCTGAGATTAATGGTTTTGAAGGAGTCGCTCAATTTATGTATGCACAAACCGATGAAGAGCGTATGCATATGCTTAAAATTGTAAAATTTGTTAATGAACGCGGTGGTCATGCCCTTGTTTCCGATTTAAAAGCGCCTCCTACCCAGTTTGGATCTGCTAAAGAAATGTTCGAAACTTTGTTTAAGCATGAGGTTTTTGTTTCAAAGTCAATCAACGAATTGGTGGATATTACCTTAGCCGAAAAAGATTATGCGACCCATAATTTCTTGCAATGGTATATCGCTGAACAAATCGAAGAAGAAGCTACAGCAAGAACAATTTTGGATAAAATAGAGCTTATAGGTGAAGAAAAAAGTGGTTTTTATTTATTTGATAAAGATATTAAAGCTATGATTACTCCTTTACCAACGGATATATAAAAGCTTATTTTAGCTTTATATTCATACTTTTATGTGAGGTTTTTAATTTATTTTAGCGCTTTGCATTAGATACTTTACTATTTCAGTATTAACAAACATTTAGTAGAACAGATATGGTGTAATACTATGGCAATAGTATTTTTGCCTTGATTTTCAGGAATCACAATTAATTTTTTTACAATTACAATATAAATAAGTACTTTTGCAAAATGCTAAAAATTAAAAATAGTATCCTAGGTATAGTAATCGCTTTGGTTGTTACCTCTTGTAGTCAGTTTAGTAAGGTTCTTAA
>JANTFW010000082.1 GCA_024763245.1 Flavobacteriaceae bacterium
CCAATAAGCAACTCACTATTAAAGTAACAGACTTTGGTCAAGGGATTCATTTTAACGAAACTGAAAAAATATTTGAACGCTTTTACCAATCCTCTCAAAGCAATACTGTGGGTGGCATCGGCATAGGTTTGTCACTTGCTAAAGAATTTGCAGAACTATTAAATGGCTCCTTAACCGTTGAAAGTGAATTAGGAAAAGGAAGTACCTTTATTTTTAGCTTTCCTATTTATAATACTGTAATTCAGGATGTTATAATTAATAAAGAAACTTTCCAAAAAGAGATTTCAAGGGTTACTAAAAGTGATAGGATCCGTTCTAACTCCTCTAAAAACAAACAGCAAGAAAAGATTAGACCCGTTGAACGGAATAACACTAAACCCAAAATCCTTATTGTAGAAGATAATCCCGAAATGGCTTCGTATCTAGAAGAAATTCTCTCTAAAAATTATCAATGCGAAAAGGCTTTTGACGGTTTAGAAGCTTTAGAAAAAATTAAAACCGGTAATTTTGAATTAATTACTTCCGATATTATGATGCCTAGATTGGATGGTTTTCAATTACGAGAAAAACTCAATGAAAATAAGGAATTAAAAAACATTCCTTTTATCCTGATTTCTGCTAAAACTCTCGAAGAAGACAAAATAAAAGGCTTTAATCTAGGTATAGATGATTATATCGTAAAACCCTTTAATAAAAACGAATTGATAGCGCGAGTTGAGAACCTATTAGTCAATAAATATACACGCCAAAATTGGATTAAAAAGCACCCCGAAGCGGTGGAACACCTAGAGTCTTCACAAGAAAAATTACTTGATCAAATTAAAGTGGAGGTAGAAAAAAATATTAGTAACGAAGAATTTAAGGTGGCAGAACTTGCTACTGCTGTTGGATATAGTCAACGACAACTCACACGTATTCTAAAACAGTTTACCGGTATGTCGCCCGTAAAATTTATTTTAGAAATACGTCTTCAAAAAGCCTATTCTTTACTTCAAAACAAGGTCTATTTTACTTTATCCGAAGTACGATACGATGTAGGAATAACGTCCTCTTCTTATTTTAACAAAAAATTTAAAGAGCGGTTTGGGATAAACCCAAAGGATAAATTAATGTAATAAAATGTTGAAAAAACATATCAATAAAAAAAATTGATATGTTTTATTTTGTTAATATATAATTATTATTATATATTAATAATTATAACTACAAATTAAGAGAGTTAAAAATTTTAGGGCAGTTTCTCTATCACCTTAAAGAATAAAATGGCTTAAAACGCTAATTTTAGCCTAATTCTTGTTTTTAATCAAATATATTAGTGAAGAATAGTCTCCGGAGCGTCTTGCTTTAAGATTAGAACGTAAACCCAATAAAAAAGCAGTTAAATAATTGGCTTTCCCATTTTTATTCTTTTGGGATAAAAGAGAAACATAATACGCATCCAATTTCATCGGAAGTATTTTAAACACACTCATATGATAATTAGAAAAAATATGTCGTATGGCTTTTTGTGAAAAATGCCATAGATGTCGAGGAACATCGTAAGCAGCCCAATATTCATTATAATAACGTGCATCAAAACTTTTATAATTAGGGACAGCCACAAGAAGTACACCATTTGGTTTTAATAATTTTTGTAAAGATTTGATGTATTCATCATAATTAGGAACATGTTCTAAAACATGCCAAAGGCTAATCACGTCGAAAGAATTAGAGTTATAATCTTGTAACAAAGTATCCAGATTAGGAAAAATCTTAGAATTGCTATTCAATTTTTGTGAAGCTATGCTTGCTGCTTTCCTATTGGGTTCTATACCACTTACCTCCCACTTTTTTGATTGTGCCGACACTAAAAAAGAACCGGTACCGCAACCTACATCTAAAAGAGTTTTAGAATCGGTATTTAAAGCATCTATTAATCTTACTTTTTTAGCCACGGCATAGCGTTTAACAAATTGATAGATGCGATCAAAAAAAGTATCTTTTGCATCGGTATGTGATATATAAGCATCACTTTTATAATACCGTGGCAATTCAGAGGGCTTTGGTTTCGGGGTGGTTTCTAACAAATCCAACTCAGGGTGATACACCAATTCAAACTGCTCTCGCGTTACTAGATAATCAGTACAAATAATTTTTTTCAAAAGAATATATATTTAGATGTTCCACGTGGAACTAACGTCCTAAATGGACCAATAAAACAGATATATCACTGGGCGAAACACCACTAATTCGACTTGCTTGCGCAATAGTGGATGGTTGAATTTTTGTCAGTTTTTGACGTGCTTCTGTGGACAGAGATAAAATACTCATAAAATCAAAATTATCAGGAATTTTGACATTCTCTAGCCGGTTTAATTTATCGGCATTATTCTTTTCCTTATGGATATATCCGGAATATTTTAAATGAATAGCCAGTTGCTCTACTACATCGCTACCAATATTTTGGGTCGTAATAAAATTGGCAACCACGGGTAATTGTATAATGCGATCCATAGTTAATTGTGGCCTAGAAAACACTTTAGCCATTTTCATAGATTGTTTTATGGGTGCAGAATTCACTTCGGTTAACAACGGATTAATCACATCGGGCGTAATACTTGTCTTTTCTAAAAAAGCTATAAAAAGATTAGTAGCATCGATTTTACTACGAACACGATCTAAACGTTCTTGTGAAGCTAAACCTATATCATAAGACAAAGGAGTTAATCGTATATCTGCATTGTCTTGTCGTAAAAGCGTCCTATACTCTGCTCTTGAAGTAAACATACGGTACGGCTCTTCCGTTCCTTTGGTAATTAAATCATCAATTAAGACCCCAATATAAGCTTCATTACGTTTCAATATAAAAGGATCTTTTCCCTGTAATTTTAAGGAGGCATTGATACCCGCCATTAGTCCTTGCGCAGCAGCTTCCTCATACCCGGTAGTTCCATTGACCTGACCCGCAAAATATAAATTACGAATCCGTTTCGTCTCTAACGTATGCCGTAATTGTGTAGGTGGAAAGTAATCGTATTCTATAGCATATCCAAAACGAAGTATTTTAACCTTTTCAAAACCGGCTACACTACGTAAAGCGGTGTCTTGAACATCTTCAGGAAGCGAAGTAGAAAAACCATTTACATAATACTCATTCGTAGTCCACCCTTCGGGTTCTACAAATATCTGATGACGTTCTTTATCCGCAAATCGGTTAATCTTTTCCTCAATAGAAGGACAATATCGAGGGCCAACACTTTGTATGGCACCATTAAACATCGGGCTTCTATCAAAACCGGTTTCTAATAACGCGTGTACATCCGGACTAGTATAGGTCATATAACAAGAGCGTTGCTTTGCTAAAAATGAGGTAGCATCAGAGTAAGAAAACTTTAAGGGTGTACTATCTCCGGGTTGTTCAATCATCTTAGAAAAATCTAGAGAACGAGCATCTACACGAGGAGGTGTTCCGGTTTTCATTCTATTGGTTTCGAAACCTAAAGAAACAAGATGTTCTGTAATACCGGTGGATGCACGTTCACCGGCGCGACCACCACGAAAAGATTTAGAACCAATATGTATTTTTCCATTTAAAAAAGTACCTGCTGTTAAAATTACAGATTTAGCTTTAATGGGGAAACCTAATGTCGTTTTAACACCAGAAATACACTCATCCATCACTATAAGATCAGTAACCATATCTTGATAGAGATCTAAGTTAGGTGTTTTTTCTAAGATAGATCGCCACTCTTCGGAAAAGCGCATACGATCACTTTGAGCACGAGGACTCCACATGGCAGGACCCTTGGATTGATTTAACATTTTAAACTGAATAGCCGATTTATCGGCTACAATTGCACTAAAACCACCTAAAGCATCAATCTCTCTAACAATTTGCCCTTTAGCAATTCCACCCATAGCAGGATTGCAACTCATCTGTGCAATATTTTGAAGACTCATGGTAATAAGTAAGGTATGGGAACCTAAATTAGCGCTAGCAACTGCTGCCTCACAGCCGGCATGACCAGCTCCGATTACGATAACATCATATGTGGTAGTAAATAAAGACATAATGTTCCACGTGGAACCATAGTTTAAAATTCGAGCAAAGATAAATAATAATCCTCTTGCTTTCGCATTTCCTTTCTTTCAACTTCGTTTTTGTCATTGAAACCAACAAAATGTAAAATGCCATGTATTAACACACGATGTAATTCCTGTTTGAATGAAGTAGAAAAAATTTGTGCATTTTCAGAAACTCTTTCGGTAGAAATAAAAATATCGCCGGATATAGTATGATTGTTAGTATAATCAAAACTAATAATATCAGTTAGCGTATCGTGAGCTAAATATTGTTCGTTTAATTCCAATAAATAGTCATCATCGCAAAAAATAAAATTAATAGGTCCAGGCGTGAATCCTAAATGAGAAATAGCATCCAACAACCATTGTTTGGATTGCTCTAAAGATGTAAACTGAAAATTATTCTCGGAGTGAAACTGTATCATTGTAATTGATTAAAATAGTCTTTTACTTTTTGTTGATAAACTGGTTTTAGGGGTAAATTTGAACGATTAAGTATCTCTTTTTCATTAAAATATTTTTTATAAAACCGAAGCTGTTTGGGTGTAAGCTTTGGACTATTTTCAAGAGCTGACTTTGATTGCCGTTTATTATCTTGCTCCTGCTCTTCTTTAGCATCTTTTAGTTGTAAGAGCTTATATTGTAACTGTTTCATACGTTGGAAAATGTCAGGGGTTAAACCCTGTTCTAACATACGTTTTTCAAGGTTCTCCATTTCAGAAAGAATTAAACCGGCTTGCTTTTTTAGTGCTATACCGTTAAGGTTATCTAATTGTGTTTCTAATGCATTTCTTAATCTTGCTTGTTGTTGATAAATTCGATACAGTTCAGCCGCTTCAGAAAGGGATATTTGTCCATTCTTTCCAGCTTTACCGGAGGTGCCTTGTTGGCCTTCTTTACCCGGTTTGCTAGCGGATTCTTTACCTCCTGGTTCTTTCCCTTTAGACGCCTCTTCACCAAGATCGCCTTGTTTTTTAATAATATCGGGAAGCGAAAAAGAGGGTGTTGATTCGCCCATTCCTTTGCCTTTGCCTTGACCCTGACCCATACCCATCATAGACGATTGCATATTATCAAGTAATCGACTGAGAAGTAAGGCTAAATCATTGCTGGCTTTCATAACAAAATGTTGGTCAGAATTAGCCTTATTGTATTGATTATCAGCATAGTGCTTAAGTGTAGAGCCTAAATAATAATGGGCATCTGATAAATAAGAATTAATTTTGGAGGATAATTTGGGTTGGCGCAAAGAAAGTACATATAAACTGTCGTCTATATGTTCGAAATAGGTCTTAATTAGGTATTGGTCTTTTAGATTTTTAATAAAAGATGGGGAGCCGTTAGATTGTTCGGCCATATCTAACATTAAATCCTCTTGTTTGTACGAAAAAGTCAATAAATTCTCAATAATTTGACGTAATAACGCAATATCTTCCTGAATCATATCACCTTGTGCCATTTGCATTTGAGCTTGTAAACTCTGAGACATTTTCATTAGTTTGTTAGCAGCTGATTGTTGTTTAGCTTGTGCTTTAGACGGTTTATCTTGAGATAACTCCGAAGAAGCGGCTTTCATATCTTCCTTAATGCTTTCTTGATCGGGCTTTGGAATACCAAAAGGCATAGGTTCTTTAAGTGCGTCATTATCTTTGGAGAGTTGATCCATCTCTTTAGACAATTTATCAAAACTTTCATTCAAGTTATCCTGGGCTTCTTTAGTATTATCTTTTGACTGGGATAAGTTTTGCTCCTTAGTAGAAAGTTCGGCTAACTTTTGCCGTATTTGATCTGCTTTTTGTTCTACATAAAACCGCTTGGTTAATTCCAATAATTGTTCCAAGCTTTTTTCTTTTTGTTTACTATTAGAACTTAACCGATCCAACTTGTCTAGAAGTTCTTCTTTATTCAACTTATCAGCTAATTTTTGTAGTTCTTCTAGTAATTTATTTTCTTTAACTAAATCCTTGGATTCTTTAATACGTTGCAAAATATCATCACGTTGCTCATCAAGACGACGATTAGATAATTCCGGTTGTTGCTTAAGGTTATGCATAAGTTGATCCGTATGCTGTTGCATTATTTGTTGGTATTGCTTTTGACGAGCTAATAACTGTTTTAATTCAGCAGCATCATTAAATTCAAGATCTTTCTTGTTACGTAAATTATCCAGTAACTCTTTACTGTTTTTGTGGGTTTGGTTAAACTTTTTTAACTGCTGTGCTATAGCTGCCTCTTCCTTTTTTGCTTCAAGTAGTAGTTTTTCTTCATGTTCTATATCCGTATCTTTATGATAATTATATAAATTACTTTTTGTGAATTTAGGGCCGCGAACAGCGTCATTATCGTATACCTTGAAATAGAATTGATAATCAACCCCTTGTTCAATAGTCAGATGTTGCGGAAAAAGGTAGTAAAATGAACTGATTTTCGTTTTGGAAATCGGGATATTATAGGTGTGAATATCAGATGGATGTAGTGCATCATAATACACTAATTCTAAACGAGAAAGGCCATAATCGTCGGATAAACTACCAAAGAACTGAGCGGGTCCAAAGGATAAGCTATCAATATCCGTTTTTATATCTATCAAAGGGTAGGCATCATCAATAACCTGCACGGAAAAATCAAGTTTTTCGTAGTCTTTTAAAAAATGATTAGAAGCGCTTATCGTATAATGAAAATTGGTATTAATATATTGTTTTAAGATAAAGTTAGAGCCATCCGGGGTAAAAGGAATGTATTTTAAATCCGTTGAAAAAAATAAAGAATCGGCTTGTAGGGTTTGCACTTTCCAAGTAATATGCGTACCAACAGGAACGATAACAGATCCACTATTGTTTACGGTTTCGTTGTTTCTACCAACATATTTGGGATACTGCAAATCCATAGCAATATGCTGAATTTTAGGCGTAGGGATAATACGAATAGTATAAGATTTAGAACGAATACCATTAGCTTCTAAATAAAAATGTACGGGTTTGCGGAGATTATCAAAATTATACGTAAACAAACCTAAAGAGGGGTTTTGTAAAAAAAAAACATCACCATCAAGAATTATGGAAGCCTCATTAGGAATCACATCACCAACTGTTTTTACTTGTAAAGTGAATGAAGCGCCCTCTAAAATTTGTAGTTGTAGAGAATCAATTTGAAAATAAAAAGGTGCCGGTGGACTATATTCTTGTTGATGATTAACAATTCTTACGTAACTATCATTAAATAAAGCGGTACGACCGGTACTAAAAATAAGGAGAAAAATAACAAAGGGAATGAGCAAATATTTTAAATATTTTGCATTAGCTCTTAAGTGAATAGCACGAGAAAATGGAATAGGAGATAAATTAGCAGCCTTTTGTGCAATACTAGCCGAAACTAACTCAGAATCAGGAAAAGAACTACGTAATTGCATCATATTCAGTAGTTTATCATCTACTTCGGAAAAATGACGCCCTATAATAGTAGAGGCCTCCTCAAGACTTAGCCCTTTTGCAAAGCCAATTAACTTTAAGATAGGAAAAAGGATATATCTACCGAATAGGAGAGATTCGCCCAAAATAAAAAACCAAAATAAGATAGTTCGAGCAAGGGGCTGCAACCATAAAAAGTATTCTATAAATAAGGTAAATAGAAAATACAAAAACCCGAAGGCAACAAAAAGGATACTTCCTTTAATCAGTTCATTCGTGTAATATTTACGAATAAAATGATGCAATTTATGCTGTATGTCGTTATATGGATTCAAAAAAAATCTGTTTTGGACAAATGTATAAACAAAATCAAGAAGTTAGAATTAAAAATCATAAAAAAAGAAAGGGAAAGTATCTAAAATTAAACTTTATCTTTGCAAAAATCGATTAAATATGTCAGAAAAAATTCGTGTCCGCTTTGCACCAAGTCCTACGGGTCCACTTCATATTGGTGGGGTTAGAACAGCCTTGTACAATTACCTATTTGCTAAAAAAAACAAAGGAACATTTATACTTCGCATTGAAGACACCGATCAAAAAAGATATGTAGCTAATGCCGAAAAATATATTATCGAAGCGCTAGAATGGGCTGGAATTCCCTATGATGAAGGCTTATATAAAGAAGGAAAATTTGGACCTTATAGACAAAGTGAACGCAAAGAGATCTATAAAAAATATGCACAACAACTGCTAGATACGGGTTGGGCCTACTATGCTTTTGATGCAGCAGAAGAATTGAATCAATACCGCAAAGAAAGCGAAGAAAAAGGAGAAACCTTTATCTATAATTGGCATAACCGGAAGCAATTACAAAATTCATTACATCTTACAAAAGAAGCTGTTGAAAAAAAAATAGAAAATGGTGAAAAATATGTAGTCCGATTTAAAACACCACAAAATGAAATTTTAGAGTTAGAAGATATCATCCGTGGTAACATAAAAATTGACACCAATACGTTAGATGATAAAGTCCTGTTTAAATCAGATGGTATGCCCACCTATCATCTTGCCAATATTGTAGATGATCATTTGATGGAAATATCACACGTAATACGAGGCGAAGAATGGCTGCCATCATTGGCATTACACTATTTACTGTATCGAGCATTCCAATGGAAAATACCAAAATTTGCACATCTACCCTTGTTACTAAAACCGGTTGG
>JANTFW010000083.1 GCA_024763245.1 Flavobacteriaceae bacterium
AGCTCTTTGTAACCGGGTTTTTTTCCGTACATTAATATACCCACTCTGTAAATTTTGGCCGCAAACCATATCATTCCTAAAAAGGTTAACAATAACAGTACCAAAGATACGACAATTTGCCAAAGTGGAACACCAAGAGGGATTCGCATCATCATCACAATGGGAGAGGTAAAAGGAATCATCGAAAAGGTGGTAGCTAAAGTGCCGTTAGGGTCGTTGATAACAACGGCAAACCCAATATAAATACCTAACATTAATGGCATTATAACGGGTAACATAAATTGTTGGGTATCGGTTTCGTTATCTACTGCCGCTCCAATTGCGGCATATAAGGAACTATATAAAAGAAATCCTCCAATAAAATAGAGCAAAAATGAAATTAAGATGGTTGCAATAGGTAGTTCTTTAATCTCCAGAATCAGTAACTCTATTTTAGAGCTTTGAGCAACCTCTTTAAGCATTTGCATTTGCTCTGAATTTACCGGAGTACTGGTGTTGATGCCCAAAACGGGAAGGAGTAAGGTATATAAGATAAGGCCAACAACACCCCAGATAATAAACTGAAGGATACCGGCACCGGCAGTCCCGACAACTTTTCCTAGCATTAACTGAAAAGGCTTTACCGATGAGACAATTACTTCGATAATTCGACTGGTTTTTTCTTCAATAACACTACGCATTACCATAGCACCGTATATGATAATAAACATCATAATTAAATAACCTGCAGCGCTACCAATACCTAGTTTTAGCTCATTTTTAAATTTCGAACTTTCTTCCCCTTCAAAATTACGTAATTGAATGTCAGATTTTATTTTAGCTTTTTCTACTTTGTTAACATCGATATTGAGTTTTTTCATTTTTAACAAACGCAATCGTTTGTCCAATTTTGCTTCAAGATTTTCTGTAAAAATTAAACTAGGGGATTCCTTAGAGAAAAATTGCATCTTATTAGCTACTGCATCTATAGAATTCGCTTTTGGAATATAAAGCAGTCCGTATTGATCCGTTTCTTTTATGGTTTTTTTAGCCGTTTCTAAATCCAGATTAGAAATAGCTATAAATTTTAAAGTTTTAGTATCTGTAAAATCTTCTGGCTTAAATAATCCCGATTGGTCAATATAAGATACTGTCCTTGTTTTTTCAATACTACTTTTAGTGATAAAGGTAATCAAAGCAATCATTCCAATCATTAAAATAGGGCTTAAAAAAGTCATAATAATAAAGGTGCGATTCCTTACTTTTGCAATAAATTCTCTTGCAATTATTAATTTTAATTTATTCATTTTTAGACTAATTTTTGATTGTTTTCTACAGCTTTGATAAAAATTTCACTAGCGCTAGGGATTACTTCAACAAAATGATTGAGTTGCCCTCTTGACATTAAGTACTGTATTAAATCATTAACTGTGTCTCCTTTTGGAATTTTGATATTTAGTTTTAAATCATCTTCCAATGATTTAAAATGGGCAGTCGATATCTCAAATTTTGAAGCTAAGTCTTTTTGTAATGTATCAATAGCATCGGCATGTATGCCTACTTGAAAAGTATTGGTCTTGTAGGCTCTTTTAATATCTTGTAGGTTACCATCTAAAATTTTATTAGATTGATCTATCAGCGCAATATGTTCACAGAGCTCTTCAACAGATTCCATCCTGTGTGTCGAAAAGATTATAGTGGCACCTTCATCCCGTAACTTAAGTATCTCATCTTTTATTAGGTTAGCATTGATAGGATCAAACCCACTAAAGGGTTCGTCAAATATCAGTAGCTTGGGCTGATGTAATACGGTAACAATAAATTGTATTTTTTGAGCCATACCCTTTGATAGTTCCTGTACTTTTTTATTCCACCAATCTCCAATTTCAAATTTATCGAACCAATATTTTAATCTTTTTTTGGCTTCTTGTCGTGATAATCCCTTGAGTTGTGCCAAATAAAGCGCTTGTTCTCCTACTTTCATACTTTTGTATAATCCACGTTCTTCGGGTAAGTAGCCAATATAATGAACGTCATTGGGTTGAAGGGGGGTATTGTTAAATAAGACAGTTCCTTCATCGGGTAGTGTTATTTGATTAATAATCCTTATTAATGTAGTTTTCCCGGCTCCATTGGGCCCTAATAATCCAAAAATGCTTTGTTCAGGGACTTGTATTGATACTTTATTTAGGGCTGTAAAATCGCCAAAACGCTTTACAATATCTTTAGTTTGCAGTAATGTTTTCATATTGATAAAATGAGTTTTCAAAGATACTAATTAGATAGTAACATTATTTTTTTGTTACGTTTTTTAACAATTTTTCCAAAATACTATGCACGCATAGTATTTTTTTATATCTTTGAGCAATGCAAAAAGAAGAATCTATAGATCATCACTTACGTGCGACGTGGCAAGCCGTGTCAAAAATGTACAACGAGGAGGCCGCAAAACACAATAGTACCATGGCTATGGCTTTTGTGTTATTAAATATTGATTATGAAAATGGCAGTCCTTCTACTTCTTTAGGTCCACAGATGGGTATGGAGGCAACCAGTTTGTCACGAATATTAAAAAGCATGGAAGATAAGGGAGTTATTTATAGAAAAAAAAATCCCGAAGATGGAAGAGGTGTTTTAATAAAATTAACAGATTACGGTAAAGAAAAAAGGGCTTTTGCCAAGCAAGTTGTATTGCGTTTTAATGAAGTGGTTAAGGCAAATTTAACTCAAGAGCAATTAGAGGGTTTTTTTGACGTGACTAGAGTAATTACCAATCTTATTAGTGAAAATGCCATTTTTAGAAGCGATCGAATAAAAAATAATGGGGAAATTTCCGTAAGAAAGTCAGGATAATTTCGTCGAATAATACTAACATTTAATAGTAACATCCAATGAAAAGAAGTATTAAAAAAGTAGCCGTTGTCGGATCGGGAATAATGGGGTCCGGTATTGCATGCCATTTTGCAAATATTGGCGTGCAAGTTCGTTTATTTGATATTGTCCCACGCGATCTTACCGATAAGGAAAAAGCCAAAGGATTAAGTTTGGAAGATAAAGTGGTGAGAAACAGATTGGTGAACGATAGTTTGCAAAAAGCATTAAAATCAAAACCATCGCCCATTTACCATAAAGATTTTGCCAAACGGATTACTACCGGAAATTTAGAGGATGATTTACATTTAATTTCAGACTGTGATTGGGTTATTGAGGTGGTAGTGGAACGATTGGATATTAAAAAAAGTGTTTTTGAGCAAATTGAAAAGTACCGAAAACCAAGTTCTTTAATAACCTCCAATACCTCAGGTATTCCTATTCAGTATATGAACGAGGGCAGAAGTCAAGATTTTAGAGAAAATTTTGCTGTAACCCATTTTTTTAATCCACCGCGTTATTTAAAATTGTTTGAAGTCGTTCCGGGTCCGGATTGTAAACCCGAGGTAACCGATTTCTTAATGAATTATGGAGAAAAATTTCTGGGTAAAACAGCTGTCTTAGCTAAAGATACACCGGCGTTTATAGGGAACAGAGTTGGAATTTTCGGTATTATGAGTTTATTCCATGTAGTTCAAGAGATGGGCTTAACAGTAGAGCAAGTCGATAAATTGACAGGCCCGATAATTGGGCGTCCTAAATCAGCTACTTTTAGAACGGTCGATGTGGTTGGTTTAGATACCCTTGTGCATACGGCAAACGGTGTTGCAAATAATGCGCCAAATGATGAAATGCATGACAGTTTTGCCATTCCTGATTTTGTGCAAAAAATGATGGAAAACAAGTGGTTAGGAAGCAAAACAAAACAAGGTTTTTATAAAAAAGAGGTAGTAGATGGTAAAAAAGTGATTTTATCATTAGATTTAAATACACTAACCTACAAGACACAGCAAAAAGTAAAATTTCCTACCCTTGAAATGACTAAAACTATTGATAAAGTTATCGATAGATTTAAAGTCTTAGTAAAAGGACAGGATCAAGCCGGAGCATTTTACCGAAAAACATTGGCTCCTCTATTTCAATATGTTTCCAATAGAATACCCGAAATTTCTGATGAATTGTATCGTTTAGATGATGCCATGAAAGCTGGTTTTGGTTGGGAGCACGGCCCTTTCCAAATTTGGGATGCTATAGGGGTAGAGAAGGGAATAGAGATAATGAAAGAAGAAGGATACGCTCCAAACAAATGGGTTGATGACATGCTCAAAACAGAGCAAAAATCATTCTATACCGTTAAGAATGGAGCCAAATATTATTATGATATTTCTAAAAAAGAATTACTTAAAATCCCTGGACAAGACGCCTTTATTATCTTGGATACCATTCGTGGGTCTAAAACGATTTGGAGTAATCCGGATGCCAGTATACAACATTTAGGCGATGGTGTTTTGAACGTAGAGTTTCAATCAAAAATGAATACCTTAGGCGGTGGAGTCCTAGAGGCTATCAACAAAGGAATTGATTTGGCCGAAACAGAATACGAAGCGGTGATTTTAGGAAATCAAGCCCCTAATTTTTCCGTTGGTGCAAATTTGGCCATGGTATTTATGATGGCGGTAGAGCAAGAATACGATGAGTTGGCGATGGCGGTAAAATATTTCCAAGATACGGTTATGCGTTTACGCTATTCATCTGTACCCACTTTGATTACACCTAGAGGAATGACTTTTGGGGGTGCATTAGAGATGAGTATGCATGTTGATAAAGTTGTTGCCGCTGCTGAGACCTATACCGGTTTGGTAGAGTTTGGTGTTGGTATTATCCCTGCAGGAGCCGGAACAAAGGAAGTAACTCGGCGTGTTGCTGAATTGTGGACAAAAGACGATGTAAAATTAAATCGTTTACGAGATGCATTTATCAATTTGGCTATGGCTAAAGTAGCTACATCTGCTTATGAAGCTTTCGATTTAGGCTTCTATCAAAAGGGCAAAGACAGCGTAGTAGTTAACGAAGCCCGACAAATTGCCGTAGCAAAACGCTATGCGATTCAAATGCTAGAGGATGGTTATACACAACCTGCTCCCAAGGAAGTCTATGTATTGGGTAAACAAGCACTGGGAATGTTTCGAGTTGGAACGGATAGTTTAAAATCAGGTCATTATGCTTCCGAACACGATCAATTAATAGCTAATAAGTTAGGCTATATAATGGCAGGTGGCGATTTATCAGAACCTCAATTTGTATCCGAAAACTATTTATTGGAACTGGAACGCGAAGCAATAATGAGTTTATTAACAGAGCGTAAGACATTAGAACGTATAGAACATACGTTAAAAACAGGGAAACCTTTACGTAATTAATATCTATTGAAATTAATATCAAAAAAAGTAAAAAAATGAAAACAGCATATATAGTACAAGGTTACAGAACAGCAGTAGGAAAAGCCCCACGAGGTGTATTTCGCTTTAAGCGCCCCGATGAAATGGCCTCCGAAACCATAGAATATTTGTTACAACAAGTACCGCAATTAGATAAAAAACGAATAGATGATGTTATTGTAGGGAATGCGATGCCTGAAGCAGAACAAGGCTTAAATATCGGTCGATTAATATCTTTAATGGGATTAAAGATCGATGATGTTCCGGGTATGACAGTAAACAGATATTGTGCTTCAGGAATCGAAACCATTAGTATTGCCATAGCAAAAATTCAATCCGGAATGGCCAATTGTATTATTGCCGGTGGGGTGGAGAGTATGAGCTATATTCCAATGGGTGGTTATAGAGCCGTCCCCGATTATAAATTAACCAAAGAAGGTCATGAAGACTATTATTGGGGTATGGGATTAACCGCAGAAGCCGTTGCCAGACAGTTTGATGTGTCGCGTGAAGACCAAGATAAATTTGCTTTTGAGTCGCATCAAAAAGCCCTAAGAGCTATTGATAATGGTACTTTTAAAGAGGATATTGCCCCTATCACCGTAGAGCAAGTATTTGTAGGAAAGGACGGAAAAAAACAGACAAAATCTTATGTTGTGGATACAGATGAAGGACCAAGAAGAGGTACTTCTATGGAAGCCTTATCAAAATTGAGACCTGTTTTTGCCGCTGATGGTAGTGTTACAGCAGGAAATTCTTCTCAAATGAGTGATGGCGCCTCTTTTGTGTTGATTATGAGCGAAGAAATGGTTAAAGAATTAAATATTGAGCCCATTGCACGTATGGTTTCTTTTGCAGCTGTAGGTGTAGAGCCTCGTATTATGGGTATTGGTCCGGTCGCAGCAGTACCAAAAGCGCTTAAACAAGCCGGTATGCAAATTAAAGACATTGACTTATTTGAGTTAAATGAAGCCTTTGCTTCACAATCTCTAGCGGTAATAAGAGAGCTAGGGCTCAATCCGGATATTGTTAACGTGAATGGAGGAGCCATTGCTCTGGGGCATCCTTTGGGTTGTACCGGATCTAAACTGTCCGTACAATTATTTAATGAAATGCGAAGAAGAAAAAATAAATATGGTGTAGTAACCATGTGTGTTGGAACCGGCCAAGGCGCTGCCGGAGTTTACGAATTATTAAACTAATACAAGTATTCTTTTTGTCTAATAGATTGATAGTAAAGAATCCTACTAATAAAAAAACAGAAAATATGAAAGCAATTAAAGGTGGAGAATTCCTCGTAAGAGAAGTAACAAGTGATGAGATATTTATCACAGAAGAATTAAACGAAGAACAACAGATGATGCGTGATGCGGTTCAGGAGTTTGCCGATCGTGAAGTACTCCCTTATCGTGAAAGGTTCGAAAAAAAAGACTATGTTTTTACCCGTGAAACGATGAAAAAACTGGGTGAAATGGGTTTTTTAGGTGTATCTATTCCTGAACAATACGGAGGTATAGGTATGGGCTTTGTCGCTACGATGCTAGTAACCGATTATATTTCCGGAATTACCGGTTCTTTATCCACGGCTTATGGTGCTCATACCGGTATTGGAACCATGCCTATTTATTTATATGGTACTGATGCTCAAAAACAAAAGTATTTACCTGATTTAACATCGGGTACTAAATTTGGAGCCTATTGTTTAACAGAACCCGAAGCCGGTAGTGATGCCAATTCCGGTAAAACTACGGCGAAACTCTCTGAGGATGGAACACATTATATAATTAACGGACAAAAAATGTGGATATCCAATGCAGGATTTGCGGAACTATTTATCGTTTTTGCCCGAATAGAAGATGATAAAAATATTACTGGTTTTATTCTAGAATATGATAAAGATAATCCAAATGGAGTTACATTAGGTGAGGAAGAACACAAACTAGGAATTAGAGCATCATCTACACGTCAGGTGTTCTTTACAGACACTAAAATTCCTGTTGAAAATATGTTATCTGAAAGAGGTAAAGGCTTTAAAATTGCATTAAACTCGCTTAATGTAGGAAGAATAAAGTTGGCAGCAGGTTGTAACGATGCGCAAAGAAGAGCTATTACCGAATCAGTTAAATATGCTAATGAACGTATTCAATTTAAAACCCCTATAGCCCAATTTGGAGCCATTCAAAAAAAGATTGCCGATATGAGTACTCGATCTTTTGTGAGTGATGCGGGTATCTATAGAGCTGCGATGGATATTGAACATAAAATTAATGAGCTAACTGCGGAAGGTTTACCTCTAGTCAAAGCAAAACTAAAAGCTTATGAAGAGTTTGCCATTGAAGCGGCTATCTTAAAAGTATATGTTTCTGAAGCGGTACAATATGTAACAGATGAAGGTGTTCAGATTTTTGGAGGTATGGGTTTCTCTGAAGATACTCCTATGGAAGCCGCTTGGCGTGATGCGCGTATTACAAGAATTTATGAAGGAACCAATGAAATCAATCGCTTGTTAACAGTGTCTATGCTGCTTAAAAAAGCGATGAAAGGACAATTAGATTTGTTAGGACCGGCAACGGCAGTGGGTAAAAGCTTAATGGCTATTCCATCTTTTGAAACTCCGGATTATTCTGTGCTTTTTTCTGAAGAAAAAGAAATGATAACTAAACTTAAAAAAGCCTTTTTAATGGTGGCGGGAAAAGCTGTTCAAACCTTTGCGATGGATTTGCAGAATCATCAACAATTAATTTTATCAGCTGCTGAATTGATGATAGAAATCTATATGGCGGAGAGTGCTATCCTTAAGGCAGAAAAATTGGCTAAAAAAGAAGGAGAGGATAAAGTTGCAGGTCAAATAGCAATGGCTAAGCTCAACTTGTTTAATGCAGTAGAAAGTGTTTCTAAAAATGCAAAAGAAGCTATTCTTTACTTTGCAGAAGGCGATGAACAACGTATGATGTTGATGGGCTTAAAACGATTTACTAAATTTACAAATCAGCCGAATACCCTTAAATTACGTAAAGAAATAGCTGCTAAAGTTATTGAAGCCAATGCATTCTGTTTCTAGATTACATATTCCAAAATAATATTTAATTTTGTAGCCACGAGTTTTTTTCTCGTGGCTTTTTTATTAAACAACATTACGATGAAAATACTTCTGTCCCCTGCTAAATCTTTAGATTACGAAACAAACTTACCCACGCGACAAGCGAGTACTTATGTTTTTCAAAAAGAAGCCGACCAATTAAATACGGTGTTACAACAATTGACACCAAAAGATTTAGCAAGCTTAATGCATATTTCAAACAAATTAGCAGATCTTAATTGGGAGAGAAATCAAAATTGGCAAACAACCAAAGACTTACGTCAGGCTGTTTTCGC
>JANTFW010000084.1 GCA_024763245.1 Flavobacteriaceae bacterium
TTAATATTTTTTTTCTAATGCATATTGAAACAAGGCATTACTGCCGTTTATACCTAGTTTTCTGCACATATTTTTTCTATGGGTATCGACTGTGGTCTTTGATATGGATAGCTCTACACTAATCTCAGTAGAGGATTTTCCTTTACCGATCAAATACAAGATTTCCTTTTCTCTTTTTGATAAAATACCTTTTCTTTTGTTGTCATTTGTGTTTTCAAGAAAAGAAGCGGCCAGATTTGGATCGTAATAAGTTTTGCCTAATAAAACAGTATTTATCGCCTCGATCATGATTTTAAGTCCTGAGTTTTTTAGCAAATATCCATTTACACCTGCTTGAAAAGCCTTATTTACAGTTTCTATACGATCAAACATGGTCAGCGCAATGATCTTGATTTTTGGAAAATTGGCACGTATGCGTTTACTAGCTTCTAACCCATCAAGCTTGGGCATTCTAAGATCGGTGATTACTACATCGGGTTGTAAACGGCTTACACTTTTTACTAATGCTTCGCCATCAGATACAGAATCGATCAATTTAATCTCATCATTGTATTCTAAATAGGCCGCAATACCATCTGTAAAAGCCTGATGATCTTCGGCAATAATTAATCGTATCATACCGGTATGCTTATATTAATGGTGGTTCCTTTATTTAGGGTACTATCAATATTAAAATGACCCTTCAATAGTTCTACTTTCTTTTTGATATGGTATAAGCCCATTCCTTTTTCAAAGATCTTATCAGGATTTTTAATCCCTTTTCCGTTGTCTTCTATTAGGATATTCAATTCTCTTTCGTGTTGTGTAATCTGAATGTCAATATTATCTGCTTTTGCATGTTTTATGGCATTTGTCAATAACTCTTGAATACTGTTATAAATAAATATCTTTAGGTCGCTTTTGGTGATTTTTTCAAATCCGAATACATCAATATGTACTTGTACTGAATTATCGGTATTGATTTGTGAACTTAGTTTTTCTAGGGCACGAATCAAACCTTGTTGTTCTACTGTAGAGGTACTTTTAATATGCGAGATATTACGTACTTTTTTGTAGGTATCATCGATGATTTCATCAATCTTATTGATAATATTTAGTTTTGCAGCTTTAGTGATTTTTGGGTTAATCAGCAGGTTTTCTGTATGAAGTTTTAGGGTGGCCAGACTGCTCCCTAAGCTGTCGTGTAATTCTTCAGCTATTTTTTGGCGTTCTTTTTCTTGTCCGCTAATCATGGCATTAACTGCTCTTGATTCCTGTTCTTGTATCAATGTAAGGACTTTTTGTTCTTCCAGCTTTTGGCTTTGTTCGGCAATTTTCTTTTTACGCTTTAGGTTAATACCCCACAAATAGAGAAATAGAATAAATGATGAAAGCGCACCAATTGCACTTATGCTGATAATACTATTTCGTTTATTATTATAATTAAGTTGATCTATATTTTGTTGATTCTCTGCATTTTCAATAGCCCTTTTTACAGCTTCCGTATTGGTCAACTTTTTAGAATTAAACAAACTGTCTTTAATTTGGCCCATTTTTTCATGATAAAACAAGGCAGAATCCCATTTTTGTAAACCTTTATACGATTGATAGATGTTTTCGTAAATATTATAATACTCATTAACTTGTTTTCTTTTTTGGGCAAATGATAAGGCTTTATAATTAAATTGATTGGATTTTTTATATTCTTTCATATCCTGATATAATGCCCCCATATTTTGTGTAACAGTGCCAAATAGTACATTTCCTTTTTTATCTTTTATTAATTGATAAGCCGAATCATAGTAGAGCAAGGCATGTTTGTATTCCTTTTGAAAACTATAGGTGGTTCCCATATTCATATACGAACGTGCAATCAAAAACGGATTATTCATTTTCTTGTGTTTTGAAAGTACTTTTTCCTGATAGTAGAACGCCGAATCGTATTGTTTAAGATTTCTAAAGTTAACCGCTATATTGTTATAAAAATTGAGTAAGCGTACACTATTTTTCGTTTCTTTGGCTAAATGGATCCCTTTTCTGTTTATTTCAATGGCTTTTTCTTGTTCACCGGTTTTATCATAATCAATGGCTATCTGTAGATAGGTGTATGCTATTTGTTCTTTATTACGGAGTTGTTTAGCTATTTCCAAATTTTGTTTAAAAAGTGCCAATGATTTTTCATAATTGCCACTACTACGTTCTAATTTTCCCAGTTCTGTAACAGCCATACCTTGTACTTGCAAGAGCTCTTTATTTTTTGCGATACGAATAATGGAATCTAAAAGTTGGGCAGCTTGTCTTTTATGCCCTTGTTTTAACCATAGCGAGGCAATACGATGTTTTAAAAATAAATAGTGTTCCAGTAAGGCCGGTTCTTTTGCAATATCCAAACCCGAATTAAAAACATCCAGGGCTTTAGAATAGTTTCTTTGAATGACATAGGTTAATCCTAAATTGTTACTAAAACCAACCTGTTCTTTTATGGCATTTTCTTTTTGAGCATACTCATAGCCTTTTTGAGCAAACTCTTGAGCGATATCCGGGTTTCGACGAATAAAGTATTGAAAAGCCTCTTTATAGGCTTTTAGTTTATCTGTAGTATTTTTCTTGTGATCAACTAGCTGTTGAACAGAATCTATTTCTTGATGTAGTTTATGAACTTGTTGCCCCATTCCCTTACATACAAAGAAAAAAATATTTAGTAATAAAAACCAGTATCGTGTTAGGTTAGTCATCAAAATTATACAGTTTCTAGGTTTTAAAAATACATTTTTTATTTGTAATAATAGTTACACAGCTATTCCGAGAGCTCATTATCCAAATTTTGTATGTTTTCTCGGAGGAGTTTGCTGCGTTTATCATGTGCTTTCTTTTTTGCTTTTTTCAGACTATCTTGTTGCTGTTCTTTTAATTTCAATTGCTGGTTCGAGGCATCTTGTTTTACTTTTTCTTTAGCCTTTATCCACGCTTTGCGTTGCTCTTGTTCTTGTTCCTTTTTTAGCTGTTTACGTTCATATTTGTTATAGGTTCGTAAACCGGTAATAAGTAGTATGAGTACTATAAAACCCAGTTTAAGGATTTTATGCCAACTTCTTTTTTGTTCTAATCTTTTAATATGATGGTTGATATCCATTTTTTAATCGCATTTTACTCCTATATCCAGACAAATAGCATCCCAACCCATTTCTTCTACACCAGAAATAAAACCTAGTTTATAATTCTCAAGGTATTGGTTTTCATCACTGCATTTTATAACTTCATTAACCAATTCATAATTTTCGTCATAAGAAATACACTTGATGCAATCTTGACATACTTCAGGTTGACAACTTACACAATATGATAAGCTTATGGCAAGAATTAAAAGTGTTTTAATAAACATTTTATTTTTCATCATTCTTGCTAAAAGGGTTGTTATTAAATCGAAAGCTCAACGAGAGAAAAGGGCTGATGTTAAACATCTCATCGTGTAAATCATCGAATGTTTTCTGCTCCACAAATACATCCATTTCTTTAAATCTATTATCAAGCTTATGTACTTTATGAAAAATTGCTCCCATTGTTAAAACCATATTTTCTGCCCAAACAACTGATATACCACCATAAGCCGAGATTTGCTCACTATTTATACTGATACCACCTGAAGGCGCAATTTCCCAATCATTTCCTAATTCATTAATGTAAGTGAATTGTACCGTTGGATAATAACTAAGGTGATTTCTTCTGCCATCAGCCTCTAAAACATAAGTAGAATCCGATGTTTTGACCGTTCTATAAGTTCGTTTCCATGTATTTGGCGTGTATGCGCTACCAACTCCAAAAGTAGTAATCCATTTACCTCTTTTATCAGTTAAGAATTTTCGTTCCCATTCATGTATGGGTTTTTCTTCTCCTTTTTTAAATTTTTTAATGACAATATTTATTTCTTGTCCTTTAGTTAGATTGTTGAAGTTTAGTTTGGTTACAAATAGATTTGCTATTAGCTTTGTTTGTAATACTTTAAACTTATTACAAGTCTCATTAATTTCTTGAACAAGCTTACTTAGGTTTGGATCTATCAGCGCATTTCTCAATTCGTTTTCATCTGTTTTTTCATACAATGAACTTAAGTAAGTATTATATTTTTTTAACAAAGAGTCGCAGGGCATAATCGAATCTAAAATAAATTCTTGTGCCAAACTTTTATTGTCAAATTGCTCCATAACTTGAAAATCTAAAGGCTCAATGAGTTGGTTAATTTTTTGAGCATCTATTTTGTAATAGTAATCGGGATGTTTTACCATATTTTTTATGATAAACTGATAATCACCACTAGAAATTTTAGTGCTTGAAGTTTTAATTTGAGTGTCACTTAAGTCTATTTCTATAATTTTTACTTGAGCAAATAGTGTTACTGACACAAGAAACAGAAGTACTGTAATAATTTTTTTCATTTTCAATTGTTTTAGATTAACAACAGTAGCAAACCAAAACAAAAAAATAACACCAAAACATACCCATATGTAGGTATTTTTTAGTTAAAAGTTGGAAGTTGGAAAGACGAGGAGATGTCGGATTTTTGTTAGAAATCAGGAGTAGGGAGCTCTTCTTTTGTAGCATACTGAAAGGCAGACTTCTCTTCACCGGTCATCCAATCTACCCAGCCCCATTTTCCGTTTTTCTGCACGGCAAGATATATATTATTTTCAAAACTAAATTTGTGGAAAGCATCATATAGACAATCAACACTTTGTTTGGCTTCGTCCTCAAATGTCCATTTAGAAAGATAAAAACCAATTTTGTTATTGTTATAAACAGCTGTAAAGTCTGCATTCCAATTAAAAAAATCAATTTTATCGTAATTCATAGGGATCAGGGTACGTATTTTGCCATTACTATCCTGAAACATACCCCATTTTTCTGTCATCTTATATCGCGCTATATATACGCCATCCCCATTAATACTGTCTAGGATTACCCAATCCGCCTGCAACTTCTTTCGGGCATTTTTAATGAGCGTAATTTCCCAAGGAGATAGCGACATTAAGGGAACTTCTGTTGGTGTATTATACCTATAGGATATTGCTAAAAACCCTGAAAACCAATCTACTAAACCCCATTTTCCGTTGTGCTTTACTTTGGTGTAATACTTACCATCTTTGTGAATAGTTTTAATAACATCATAACTAAATTGTAATCGGTCAACCGCATCCGGTATCTCAAAGGGATTCAATAAAATGGCATATTTACCCTTATTTTTTATAATGCAATACGGATTAAGGCCATTAAACCAACCAATTGAGTCGTATACTTTTGGCAGTATTTCTTGATCGTCCGCATACAAACCCCACTTTTTTTTCTTTCGGATTTGATACCAGTCCGGATCATCCGGATTGTACTTTATTTCTTTTCCGTTCCACTTTTTGAGAAGTGCTTTTTCTACACCAGTTTGAGATTGTGCTATTGCATACGTAGTAAAAAGGATTACTACTATTGATAGTATCGTTTTCATTTTACCATAAATTAGTATGCTCAGTCAACAGGTATAATTTCTACAGTATAGCCTTCATTTTTATAATGGTCTATAATTTTTTGGATAGATCGTTCCATACTTTCTTTTCTTTCGGAATGTGAATAGTCTAGTGCATAATTTTGATTGGCTATTTCATTGAGCCCTTCCCAATTAGGTTTTTGATTAATTGCTTTTTCTTTTAGGTCTCCCAAATATCCATAAAGCTTTTCAGTTACAAGGTCTAGAAATTTTTTAGCCTTTGGGTATAAAATCTCTTTGGCATTATAGTTCCACACCCATTTGTCATTCATTTTTTTGGCAACATTCGGCTGGTAAATAGGATTTGTGATAAAACATTGTTTTTTTTCGCTATTTGGATATAAGTGGAAGAGAAATACCCCATTGCTATCTGGCGAAAAATATTCGGATTCTTCTAAAGGATTGTCATTGCATCCCCAAGCTCTTACTACCAGGTTATTTCCGCCCTGTATTTGAGCTTCATTTTTAGCAATTTGTTCTGCTTCTTGTCGTGTATCTGCAGTTCCCCAACCGTATAAGTTTGGATTGCCTCTTTCTACGACATATGCTCCGCAACCGCCTTTAAAACGAAGCACTATTTGACATTTATTACCACCATTACGCTCACATTCTTTTTTTGCACGGGCATCGGCATCGCTTTGCGTGGTGTAGTTAATTGCCCAACCATATTGTTCTCCATTTCGACTATCGATTGCCAAGCTGGCAAAATCTCCTTTTTGATTGTTGGTTTGAGCTGTTGTTGCTATGAAAGCTAATCCAAAAGCTACTAAAAAAATAATTTTTTTCATTTTTACATAAATTAAGATTAATAATTGGTTTTTATATTTACTGTTAAACTAAAAAATGATTTCATCTCTTACTTCGTACACATCTTGGAAAAAATTATCACAATACCTAAGATGATTCGAGTCATAATAATTGGTATAAGTAGATGCGTTTTTAGCCCATTTAATAACTAGCCTACTTTTTACGGTATTCTACTGCGATAGGTTTGTTGTTTAATTTATTCCTTTTTTATATCAAATACTTCATAAGATTTTCCTATAAGCCTGTATTTATGTTTGTATGCCCCATTCTCAATATAATCTTGATTGACAATTCCGGGGTATTCCTCTTTAAATAGTACGCTATCCTTGCTGTGTATTACTAGCTGTTTTATGCTGCTGCCGTATTGGTAAACCGGTTTTATATAAACAGTAGATTGTGCCGGTAGGGTTAAGGTATAACGAAACAAATCGATCCTTTCTGCAAATACCATATTCGTATCCATTTTTTTCATTACAGCTTGTAATTTTCTGTTTTTGATTATCCCATTATGATTTAGTACTTGAAGGGCTGGTGCATAATCAAAATCAGCAGCAGCATTATGAACATATTCATAAGTGATTAGGATATTTTCGCTTTTATGATTTCTGATAAAAAAATCAGTGCCTTGAGTCGCACAACTCACTAAGAAAAAGCTAACGGATAATGCATAAAAAAGTTTTGACAACATAGTAGGTTCTTTTAAGGCTTATTAAACTAGTTATTGGTTTGAATAAACAGGTTTAATTAAAAGAATTTTTCCTCGGCAATCGTGTATCCGTCGCTTTTTTTCCAACTCCAATTCCTTCCGGTTAGATGTCTGATGGCCTGATCTAAGGCGCTACTTTTATCGTTTGCAAAGCCAACCCCATACGTTGTAATGGTACATCCATTTTTACTAATTCTAGCACTAATGATAATCATATATGTACATCCTGAGTATGCCACTTTGCTCTCGATAGATTCATAGTCACTATACTTATTTTCAGCTGATTTTTTGGCTTCAGACTTTAGTTCATAGATTTTTTGGGATGGTGAGGAATACCAATAATATCCCAAGTCCGTTGAAGAGCCGCAACTCGTTTCTTTTTTGGCAATAGCAACGGCAACCTTTTGCTGTGCAAATACCTTATTGAATGTAAATCCTACTATAAGGGAAAGCGTTACTATAATTTTTAATGTTTTCATAATTTCTATTTTAGTTTTTAAATTGATGTTACAAACCAAAACAAAAAAAAGAGAACAAAACATACCCATATATAGGTATTTTTTAAAACCGTTTATAAAAAAGTGCTGGAAAATTCAAAAACTTGTTTTTTAAGCAAGTCTTTGAATGTTATTTTAGGAATTGTTTCTTTATGAAATGAGTTATTTTTCAGGTATAATCAGAAACCTTACAGCTATTTGCAAATTTATTTTTCATCAATAGATTAATAGCTTTACGTTTCACTCAATTAATACTAATTTTTAATCTTTAAACTAGTATAGAAAGTACAATAAGGCACTCTTCCCTACTCTCTATCATATAATTTGTTATAAAGCTGTATATACTTCGATTTTATTTTAGCCCTTTTGGGTTTCATAGTTGGGGTTAATAAGCCGTTGTCTATACCCCAAACATCGGGTGTTAGTTCAAATCTTTTTATTTTTTCCCACTTGCTGAAGGTTTCATTGTATTTATCTACTTCTTTCTGTATTCGGTCGATAACTTTTTGATTATGTATTAAATCGCTATTGTCAAAATTTAAAAGTATCCCATGCCGTTCGCACCATTCAATAACAAAATTAAAATTGGGTTGAATAATGGCTGCCGGCATCTTTTCTCCTTCACCCACAACGAGAATTTGTTCAATAAAATGACTTTTTTTCATTTCGTTTTCTAACAAGGCAGGAGACACATATTTACCACCGGATGTTTTAAATATTTCCTTTTTACGACCGGTAATTTTTAAAAATCCATCTGCATCAATTTCACCTTTATCACCGGTATGAAACCAATCACCAGTCATTACATCGGCTGTGCGTTCCGGATCTTTATAATAACCCATCATAACATTAGGACCTTTAACTAATATTTCGCCATCCTCGGCAATCTTAACTTCCACATTATCAATTAGTGGACCTACCGTTCCAATCTTAAACATATGATTCTTATACATATTAACAGACACCACAGGCGATGTTTCGGTCAGTCCATAGCCTTCCATAATATACATCTGCGCTGCTGCAAAAATCCGTGCCAAACGAGGTTGTAAAGCAGCACTACCGGAAACCATGGTATCTAAATTACCACCCAAAGCGGCTTTCCATTTGCTAAAAATCAGTTTTCTGGCTA
>JANTFW010000085.1 GCA_024763245.1 Flavobacteriaceae bacterium
AATTCTGATGACAAAAATACCCAAACCCTTATCTTAGCTCCAACCAGAGAACTTTGCCTTCAGATAACTAGAGATTTAAACGACTATTCTAAGAACAGCAAGGATATTAATATTTTAGCCATATACGGTGGAAGTAATATTGAAAATCAAATCAAGGCATTACGAAAAGGTGCTCAAATTGTAGTAGCCACACCGGGTAGAGCCAAAGATCTTATCAACCGACGTAAACTTATTCTTAATCAAGTAGAAAGGGTCGTTTTAGATGAAGCCGATGAAATGCTAACTATGGGATTTAAAGAGGATCTGGACAGTATTCTAAGTCAAACCCCTGACAGCAAACAAACCCTTTTATTTTCTGCCACAATGTCTAATGAGATGGCGCGTATTACTAAAAAGTATATGCATAATCCCATCGAGCTAAAAGTAGCTAAAATGAATATCGGTACAGAGAATGTAGAACATATTCTCTATATGACCTCTGCCAGAAATAGGTTTGAAGCCCTGAAACGTCTTATTGATGTAAACCCTTCCATATACAGTATTGTTTTTTGTCGTACACGAAGAGAAACAACCGATATTGCCAATAAATTAACGCAAGCAGGCTATAATGCCGATGCCTTAAACGGCGATCTTTCACAAGCGCAAAGAGATGATGTGATGGGACGCTTTAGAAAACGCCATCTACAAATATTAGTAGCTACCGATGTAGCAGCACGTGGTATTGATGTTAATGACCTAACCCATGTCATCAATTACAATTTACCGGATGATCCTGAAATATATACACACCGAAGCGGTAGAACCGGTAGAGCCGGAAAAAGTGGCGTTTCTATTGCTATTATCCATTCCAGAGAAACCCGGAAGATTAGGGATATTGAAAAATTCTCAGGTATTAGCTTCACAAAAGGCTTAATCCCTTCCGGTGATGCTATTTGTCAAGCACAGTTATTTACGCTTGTAGAAAAAATAGATGCTATAAAAGTAGATGAAAAACAAATTGCGCCTTTTTTACCGGATATTTATGAAATGTTATCCGATTTGTCTCGTGAAGAACTTATCCAACATTTTGTTTCTGCAGAGTTTAACCGTTTTTTATCTTATTATAAAAATGCAAAGGATATTAATATTGATGAAAAAGAGAGTAAACGAAACCGAAAACGGGGTCGTAATGCCGATTTTTCACGTCTCTTTATCAATTTGGGTAAAAAAGACAAATTAACACCTGCTAAATTATTAGGTTTAATAAACGAAGCTTTGGATTCTAACACTATTGAAATTGGAAAGATTGATTTGTTAGGTAACTTCTCTTTTTTTGAAATTGACAAGACCTCAGCCCAAACTTTGATTGAAGTACTTAATGACGGTTTTGAATTTAATGGTCGAGTTGTATCTGTAGAGCTATCCGAAGAAAAGAAGAGTCGCGGTGGTTATAAGAAAAATCGGGATAAAACTGATTTCAAGTCGGGGTATTCCGGTAAAAGAAAATCAAATAAAAACAGGAATCCCGACAGACGAAGTAGAAAAAAACGCAGTGGTGGTGGAGAAGGTCATAGAGGTAGACGTTCCAGAAAATAGTACTATTTAAGCCCCAATATCTTTTATGAATAGGAATAACCGACACAAAAAAGGCTACAACTTCGATAGATTACAAAAAACTTTTCCTGCTATAAAACCCTTTATTATAAGCAATAAAAAAGGAGAGCCAAGTATTGATTTTGCCAATCCTAAAGCTGTAAAAGCATTAAACACAGCACTACTTTTTACGGACTATCATATCAAATATTGGCAATTCTCTGATGAGCATTTATGTCCTGCTATTCCGGGACGTGTAGATTATATACATTACCTAAAGGATTTACTACTCAATACTGGCACTAATAGCACTAAGATGATCTTAGATATTGGCACCGGAGCCAGTCTTATCTATCCGCTTTTAGGACATAGTCTCTTTAAATGGAATTTTGTAGCGACCGATATTACGATAAGGTCCTTAGAGCAAGCACAAAAGATTGTCAAGACCAACAAACTGACTGATTCCATTAGTTTGCGCCATCAAAAAAATAAAGCGTCCATTTTTAATGGTATTATTAAGGAAACTGATAAATTTGCTGCAAGTATTTGCAATCCGCCATTTTACAGCTCCTTAGAAGAAGCCAATAAAGCCACTTCTCAAAAAATACAAGGTTTAACCCAAACATCTGAAGATAATATAAACAAGTTACCCTCAAAACCTGTTCGAAATTTTAGCGGTAAGGATAATGAACTTTGGTATCTAGGAGGCGAAAAAGCATTTTTACATAATTATTTGTACGAAAGTAGCTTTTACAAAGAGCAGGTAGATTGGTTTACGATTTTAGTATCCAACAAAAAGTATCTAAAAAGTATGCAGAAATCCCTCGATAAATTAGGGGCTAGTGCCATTAAGATTATTCCGATGCAACACGGTAATAAAATTACTCGTATTATTGCGTGGACTTTTTTATAAGCAAACCTTTAATATCATTAGCATGAGCTACCAAAAAACATTTACAACTAAATGGGCCGATTTTGACCCCAACCGACACATGAGGCATACTGCCTATAATGATTATGCAGCAGAAATACGTGTTCGATTTTTTGATGAATGTGGTTTATCCATTAACGAGTTTGCTGCATTGCATATTGGACCTGTTTTATTTAAAGAAGAAACTACATTCTACAAAGAAATTCACCTGGGCGAAGATATTAGTGTCAGTATGGAATTATTGAGTGCCTCTAAAGGCTTAGAACGATGGCGTTTTGTACATCATATTTATAATCAGAAAGGTGATTTGGCAGCAAAAGTAAGTGTATATGGCGCATGGATTGACTTGCAAAAACGCAAACTAACTCGCTTGCCCGAAAAATATACAAAAATGATACAGCTTATCCCTAAATCATCCGATTTTACCGAAATTCCTTTAAAAGAAAACTTAAATGGCCGCTCGTAATACATATACATATAGTATAATTGCCTTACTTTTTGTTTTGGGTTTTTACCTCTACGACCATGTCGATTTTAATAACTTATTTAGTAAAAATGAACCTGTTTATCTCAATGATAAACAAAACTATTTGCCCAGCTCTACCACCGGGCAGCTAATTACACATCACCATTACACTTTATCATACAACGAGAAATATGAACAAGCCGAATGGGTAGCGTATCAATTAACCGCTACACAACTGGCCAATACTCATTTTAAACGCCCCTTTTTTATTGAAGACAAAAAAGTAAGGACAAAAAGTGCGCACTATAAAGACTATAAGAATTCCGGATATGACAAGGGACACCTGTGCCCTGCCGGCGATCGAAAATTTTCTAGAGCGGCGCACGACGAAACTTTTCTTATGAGTAATGTTTCTCCACAAAATCATCAATTTAATGCCGGTATTTGGAATCGATTAGAACAAAAAACACGGTATTGGGCAAGGAAGTATAAAGGTTTGTATATTATTACAGGAGGTGTACTCACCGATAACTTAGAAACCATAGGTCGTGATAAAGTTGGTGTTCCCAAAAGATTCTATAAAATTATTTTAGACTATACGGAACCACAGGTAAAAGGCATTGCTTTTTTAATACCCAACAAGCCTTCAGAATTGGCACTTTACAACTATGTAGTACCTATAGACCAAATAGAAGCACTTACTCATATCGATTTTTTTCCGGATCTCCCCGATGATTTAGAAAATCGACTGGAAGCCTCAAGCAGTTATAAAGAATGGTTTTAAAATTTCTAAACATATAATTTGGCTTAATTTATTATTATTTGCAGTTACATTAGTTTTTAATAAGTTTGCACTCATTAATTCATATCCATGATAAACAAAACTTTAGCCACTCGTAGTAATCATCAATGCGAACTATGTGGTCATTCAGAAAATTTAGATTCCTTTCTTGTTGAACCGGCACATTTCAATACCGATCAAGATTATATAGTAATTTGTACTACGTGTAAATCTCAGATTGAAAATCCCGAAACTATGGACGTCAACCACTGGCGCTGTTTAAACGATAGTATGTGGAGTGAAGTTCCAGCTGTTCAAGTCACAGCTTGGCGTATGTTGCAACGCTTACGCAACGAAGGTTGGCCTCAAGATTTGTTAGATATGTTATATCTTGAAGAGGATATTTTAACTTGGGCTAAAGCAACTGGAGAAGATAAAGATCCATCGGAAATAATCGTCCATAAGGACAGTAATGGCGCTGTACTAGAAAATGGTGATTCTGTAGTGCTTATTAAAGATTTAAAGGTAAAGGGAACTAGTTTTGTTGCCAAACGTGGTACAGCCGTAAGACGTATTAGTTTAGTACACGACAATCCGGATCAAATTGAAGGAAAAGTGGAAGGTACACAAATAGTAATTCTGACTCAATTTGTTAAGAAAATATAAGTTGAAAGTTTCTATCTTTTTTAATTTTTAAACCTAAAATACAAGAGCAATACCAAAGCATATTATTTTATAAGGCTTAGGTACAAACGCTATTACCACCATACCACAAAAATACTCTCGTAGTTTTTATCTCCCCTGTTTAGCCAAACTAAAGGACTTTGTTTATGAGCTAAAAGGTGTTCTATTTTTGGTAGTATCTCCTCAAAAGAGTACCATATCTCGCCATAACATGGATCAACTATCCAATCCTGTTTTTCCGGTAAGAAAAAAGATAAATCCGTAAGATTAAAACTCAATAACTCTTGTAAAGTGACATAATATCCTTTGATATTTGATGCAGAAACACGTTCCGGTAATCGATTTCTAGTGGAATAAGGCAAGTACAATCTGGCTTTAAAACAAACAGCTTGAGTAATCGTTTGGAGTGGAATCCCTTTTTCTGAAAGTAACGATTTGGTTTCCTTACGAAATAGAATAGGGAATTGTTTGGTGTGTAATTTTTCTAATTTTTGAACCAAAGCATCTTTTCGGTTAGGTCCAATCCATCTTTCTAAAGGTTTTTTAATGCTCGGATCATACAAATAGAGCTTCCCTCCTAACTCAATGTGTATTATTTCTTTTTTTAAACGATTTGACAAAATAAAATCTATTTCTCCAAGACTTATTCTGTTGTGATTAATTTGAAAATTTTCGAGTAAAATATCATACTCTTGTGACTGTTGAATAAGGAAGGCAAAAAAACGTTCTAGCCTATGCCCTAACCGTAAATTATCCGGCATTTGTAAGTTGATCATATCCGTAGGACTAATAGATATATTTGGTAATTCAAAAAATGGAATTTCTAATAAATCGGCTACATCCCTTAGATAAGTATCAGATTGAAACCCCAATACCTGAAGGTATAAACGTGTGTTGTTATTTGGTTTCTTAAGAAACGACATTTTATATGTATCAGCCTATTATTTTTAACTTGGCAAACTGCAATAATAGTTTTTTTTGTCCTTCTTTAAATTGAATCGTCGCTTTACTATCGGCGCCACTTCCTTCTAATTGTAGCACCTCTCCTTTACCAAATCTACTGTGAGATACTATAGAGCCCACGGTAATTTTGGAATCAAAAAGATTTGTTTTATCCTTAGTTACCTTGGTGAGTTTTTTTAAATTTTTAGGTGGCGAAAATCGAGGGCTTGTACGTTTTTCCGGTTTTTTATATCTAATCTTTTGTTTTGGGATATCATCGCCAAAAATACTTGCATCCACAAAGGAATTTTGCGAAGATTCTTGTAGTAAAGGAGTTTTAATATTCAAGTATTTTTCGTCTATCTCAATTAGAAAACGACTGGGTTCACAATCGGTTAATTTACCCCATCTAAAACGCATTTGCGTATGGAGTAAATAAGCTTGTTTTTCAGCTCGTGTTAAGGCAACATAAAATAATCTTCTTTCTTCTTCTAAATCTTCTCTACTGTTCATATTCATTGCCGATGGAAACAAACCTTCTTCTAAACCGGCAATATACACATAAGGGAATTCTAATCCTTTAGCCATATGCACGGTCATTAGAGTAACCACATCGGTTTCGGATTTATCCACATCAAAATCCGTTGCCAGCGCAACATTTTCAAGAAAAGATGCCAGTGAAGCATCGCCATCATCTGTGTCTTCTTGGAGTAAAATAAAATCTTGCAAACCATTAAGGAGCTCTTGAATATTTTCTACCCTACTGATATCTTCGGGCATTCCTCCTTGTTCCAAGTCTCGTAAAATTCGTGTTTTAGTAACAACTTCATTAGCAACTTCAAAGGCGTTATGAGATAGCATAAAAACCTCAAAACTCTTCATCATGATCACAAAATCAGACAATTTTCGCCGGATTCCTGCATTAAGATTAATATCTACAACCTCAAGTTGCTCTATTAAAGAAAAGATAGAAATATCCAGTTCATTGGCCTTTACCGTCAGTCGATCTAGAGTCGTTTGACCAATACCACGCGCCGGATAGTTAATAATTCGCTTAAGCGCTTCTTCATCATTCGTATTGATCAACAAACGCAAGTAAGCCAAAACATCTTTTATCTCTTTGCGTTGATAAAATGAAATACCCCCAAATATTCGGTATTTGATATCTTTTTTTCGCAGCGCATCTTCAATAGCACGAGATTGTGCGTTGGTGCGGTACAACACAGCAAAATCAATATTCTTAAGTTGTTTATTTAGCTTGTTATCAAAAATAGAATCGGCTATAAAGCGACCTTCTTCGGCATCGGATAGCAAACGCATCACTTCTACTTTTTCCCCTTCATCATTGGCGGTCCAAAGTTGTTTATCCAGTTTTATGGTATTCTTTTCGATTACCGAATTGGCTGCTAATACAATATTTTTTGTAGAACGATAATTTTGTTCCAATTTAAATGTAACAGCATCCGGGTAATCCTTTTTAAAACTTAATATATTTTGGATATTGGCACCCCGAAAAGCATAAATACTTTGGGAATCATCACCCACTACACAGACATTTTGAAACCGATCTGCTAAGGCTCTAACAATGAGATATTGTGAATGATTGGTATCTTGGTACTCATCGACTAAGATATATCGAAATCGATCTTGGTATTTAGCCAGTACATCCGGAAAACGGGTTAACAGTTCGTTGGTTCGCAACAACAAATCATCAAAATCCATAGCACCTGCCTTAAAACATCTATCGACATAATTCTTGTAAATCTCTCCCATCTTAGGGCGCTTTGCCAACATATCGGCCTCTACTAATTCCGGATTATTATAATAGGCTTTAACGGTAATTAAATTGTTTTTAAATTTGGAGATACGAGCTGCAACACTTTTGGTTTTATACAAATCTTTATTCAGTTGCATTTCCTTGATAATACTTGCCAGCAAACGTTGTGAATCTTGAGCGTCGTAGATGGTAAAATTAGATGGAAAGCCTAATTTATCGGCTTCGAATCGTAAAATTCGAGCAAAAATAGAGTGAAATGTACCCATCCATAAATTTTTAGACTCACTCTCTCCTACCACTTTGGCAATTCGTTCTTTCATTTCTCGTGCCGCCTTGTTGGTAAACGTTAAAGACAAGATATTGAACGGGTCAATACCTTGTTCCATCAAGTAAGCAATACGATAGGTTAACACACGTGTTTTTCCGGAGCCGGCGCCTGCAATAATAATCATCGGGCCTTCTTTATATAATACGGCCGTTTGTTGTGCTTCGTTAAGATCTTTAATATATTTTGTCACCCAAAATGGAATAAATGGTTACTTATTAGCATCTCCTAAATTGTAAAAAAAATCAGAATTCAAGTTACAATTAACAGGACAAAAATACAATTTATTCAAAGACCATAAGAACTATAAAAAAACAAATCCAAAATGTTTTCAACAATCAAAAATTATCAATTAGAATCATTATGGTAGATTCTTTTTAAATTTATATATTTGCCACCCCAAAAAATCAATTTATGACGAGACAACATCTCATCTTACAAATTCGTCAAGCCTACATTTCTCATATTAAATGGCGTTCTACTGCTAAGGCAATCCATCTAGGGCTTCCGGTAATTGAAAAAGAAGTTGCTCAGTCCCCTAAAGAGTGTGCTTTTGGACAATGGTTTTATAAGGAGTCTTTGATTCTTTCAAATCTGGAAAGCTATAAAAATCTCGAGGGATTGCATAACAAAATTCATCACATTTATCAATCTATATATAAAATTGACTCCAATAAACCGATAAAAAATAGTAAAATACCGCTAAAACTAGAAGATGACCTTGTTATTAAACGACAAATTTTTGCCTATTTTAAGGATATGGAAAAACTATCTAAACAGTTTTTAAATGATTTAAAAAAGCTGGAGATCGAAATACGCGAACTCCCTAATACTGTTTTTGAGTAAAATGTTTATTTAACAGCTTTCTAACATAGAAGTAATAGCAATTTTGGTTACTTTTGGTTTTTGATAAATATCGATTTATGTATAAATACTTCTCACTAATTATTCTCTTAACTCTGATTAGCTGTGATGATGGCAATTTCGAAATACCTTCATTCGAATTTAGAGATACGGTAAACACCTGTGGCAATTATGTAATTTACCGAATGAATGAGGATCAAACGGAAGCCCTTATCCTTCAGTTGGACGAAACGGCTATT
>JANTFW010000086.1 GCA_024763245.1 Flavobacteriaceae bacterium
TGTTAGGTGTTAGGTGTTAGGTGTTAGGTGTTAGGTGTTAGGTGTTAGGTGTTAGGTGTTAGGTGTTAGGTGTTAGGTGTTAGGTGTTAGGTGTTAGATGTTATTAGTTAAAAGTTATTAGAACCGAGAACCGAGAACCGAGAACTGAAAACCGAGAACCGAAAACTGAGAACTGAAAACTGAGAACCGAGAACTAGAAACCAACGACTAACGACCAAAAACTAAACAACCACCGCTATCAATATCCCTATAAGCACAGCACTAAATTTTAAAAAATTAAAACGGTGTTCCTGAGAAGATTCAAAAAGAATAATGGTTGAAATATGTAAAAAAACACCGGCTACTATCGCATTGATCTGGGTTTGGTATTTAATAAAAAAAGGAATTTCACCCCCTAAAACAGTCCCCAAAGGGCTCATCAATGCAAAGAAAACAATAAAAAATAACGCATAAGATTTTTTTGTTTTAGAAAACCATAGAAAACTTACCAGTACCATTACGATGGGCACTTTATGTACTACAATAGCCCATAACAAGTCATGATGTTGGTGATCAGCTAAAGGTAATCCCTCCATAAAAGCATGCATACTCAATGTGATGAACAAAGCCCAGGGTAATTTTCTGTTTTCAATCTCATGAACATGTCCGTGCTCGGCGCCCTTAGAAAAGAAATCTAAGACCAACTGAAAAATAAGGCCCAGTATTACAAATATTCCTACTTGATGTCCACCATGGTTATAAACCTCAGGCAGAAGCTTTAAGATCGTGATTGAAAGCAGATAGGACCCACTAAAAGTCAGTAGTAGGCTTACCAGCTTAGCCTTAGGTTTAAAGATATAAATGAGCAGTACACCTAAAACCACAGATAGCAATAAGGCAATTATTTCTAACATGCGTATTGATTTGTTAGGCAAAAGAAACAAATAAGCCGTAAACTGACAAGGAAAATTGTATTTTTACACAAAGTTATACCGAAATGAAACGAGCCATGAGCGTTTTTACTCACACAGGGGAAACATTATTGGCGAGTTCCATCAAATACAGTTAAAGAATACATAATTATAATGAGATGAAAAAACATATACCGAACCTCATCACCCTTCTCAACCTCTTTAGCGGACTAGTAGCCCTTTTATTTGCCTCACAAAATAATTTGGAATGGGCAGCCTATTTTGTATTTCTGGGTATCTTTTTAGATTTCTTTGATGGGCTGGCCGCACGTTGGTTAAAAGCACAAAGTGCCATAGGCCTGGAACTGGATTCATTGGCAGATTTGGTCACCAGTGGTGTAGTACCGGGTATCGTGATGTTTCAACTCTTAAACAATATATCTGTAGATTGGGGAGATTTGGAATTCTTACAAAATCTACAAAATATTAATTACCTCCCATTTATCGGATTACTCATTCCTTTAGCAGCAGCCTATAGATTAGCTAAATTCAATGTGGACGAACGCCAGGATCATGATTTTCTGGGACTCCCTACCCCTGCCATGGCATTGTTGATACTCTCTTTACCTCTTATTAAAAAATATACTCAGTTTGAATGGGCTAGTTATATGGTAAACGATAAAGTTTTTTTAATTAGCATCACATTGATTGGCAGTTTATTGATGATCAGTGAATTACCCATGTTCTCCTTAAAATTTAAAAACTTTAGTTGGCGTAAGCATTTATTACAGATAATATTTTTATTTGTGGTATTGATTCTTTTAATCTTATTCCAAGTAGCTGCTATTCCGTTGATTATTTTGCTATATATTATCTTGTCTGTTGGGATGTGGTTGTTTGATAAGTAAAACTTATCAAATTATTTTTAAAACCAATCAATTCAACTTATTTTTCACACATAAGTTATTAGTTTTGCTTATTGAAATGAAAATATTTATATCCATAATTTTGAGCTTTGGCATATTTATGCAAAGTCTTGCTATCAAACCAAAAGATTTGTTAGCACTGGATCATTTCATTAGCCACCTTCAAGAGCATTTGGAAAGTGGCGATAATTTAGTAGATTTTTATTTACTTCATTACGGACACAAAACTCAAGAACACTATCCTGAACATCAGGATCATGAAAAATTGCCTTTTCATCACGTAGATTTCACTGGTTATATAGTTTACTTTATAGAATTTAAAAACTATGAAAAAACCTTACAAAAAGAGTATTTCAATAATAAAACAGACTATTATATCAGTAATTTTTACACTTCTAAACATCAAAATACATTATTAAAACCACCAATTGCTTAAATTTAGGGTTTATAAATAATTGTGTTTCCCGACACAACTAGCGTTTCCTTTAAAATTACAGCAATATGTTGGACTCTATTCTAAAATTTAGCTTAAAAAATAAGCTCATTATCATACTTTTCACGCTCTCAGTTGTCGGTTTTGGGCTATATTCATTAACTCAAATATCCATAGGAGCAGTTCCAGATGTAACCAATAATCAAATTCAGGTTATTTCCACTTCAAAAAACTTAGCTACACAAGATGTAGAAAAATTTATCACCTATCCCGTGGAGCTTGAAATGGCCAATTTACCGGGGGTTATCGAAATACGTTCGGTTTCCAAATTTGGTCTTTCTGTAGTTACTGTCGTTTTTGAAGATAATATGGGTACCTATTTGCCACGCCAGTTGTTACAAGAAAAATTAAAAGCTGCAGCCGAAAAAATACCTGAAGGCTATGGCACACCTGAAATGGGCCCTATCACAACAGGGCTGGGAGAAATCTATCAATATACACTTGAAGTAGAAGAAGCTTTTCAAGATAATTACTCAATTTCAGACCTACGTACCATTCAAGACTGGATCGTTAAACGTCAACTCTCCGGAATGGAAGGAGTGGTTGAGATCAATACTTGGGGGGGCTATCTTAAACAATATGAGGTAGCCTTAGATATGAACCTCATAAAAGCCCTAGATATAAGTATACAAGAAGTCTTTATGGCTTTAAATCAAAATAACAGCGTAGCTGGCGGAGGATATATTGAAAAAGAAAATCAGGCTTATTTTGTACGAGGCGAAGGAATTTTAAAAAACACACAAGATATTGAGAACATTGTTGTAACCAACCGCAAAAGAACCCCGGTTTTAATTAAAGATATCGCTAAGGTTCAAATGGGTAGTGCCCCTCGCTTTGGGGCCATTACCGGCAATGGAGAAGGAGAAAAAGTTTTAGGTCAGATTATGATGATCAAAGACGGAAACTCCAAAAAAACACTAGAAGGCATCCATGATCGAATCACAGAGATCAGTAAATCACTTCCGGAAGGGGTTTATATCAATGGTTTCCTGGACAGAAGTGAACTCATCGGGAAAACTACTTTTACTGTTGAAGAAAACCTTATTTTGGGAAGTTTGATCGTCATATTTATTGTGGTTTTGCTTTTAGGCAACCTCCGTTCCGGACTTATTGTTGCCTCTGTTATTCCGTTGAGTTTGCTATTTACTATTTCCATGATGAACATCTTTGGCATTGATGCCAACCTGATGAGTTTGGGCGCTATCGATTTTGGAATCATTATAGACGGTGCCGTGATCATTGTAGAATTCGTAGCGCTGAAAATAACGCAAAACTCAACTCAATTGCAGGCTTTGGTCAAAAATGAGCGTCAGCAAGAAATGGATAAGATTACTTTCAACAGCTCACAAAAAATGATGAATTCAGCCATCTTTGGACAATTAATCATTTTAATAGTATTTATTCCTATCTTGTCTCTACGGGGTGTAGAAGGTAAAATGTTTACTCCAATGGCATTGGCATTTAGTTTCGCTTTGATAGGTGCTATGATACTCTGTTTTACATACATTCCTGTAATTTCATCACTATTCTTAAAACCAAAAAAAGAGAACCCAAAAAGTATATCAAGCCGTATCATTCGCTTTTTAATAAGGCTATACGAACCAGTAATCACATGGGCGTTAGTCAATAAGAAAAAAGTAGTAGTTTTTGCAATACTTATTTTTGCATCATCAGTAGTCTTATTCAACAGAATGGGTGGAGAATTTGTTCCCACTTTAGACGAAGGTGATTTCGTGATACAACCGGTACTAAAAACCGGAACTTCCTTGAGTAAAACTATTGAAATCACTACTCAAATAGAAAGTATATTACTAGATAAATTCCCTGAAGTAGAGCAAGTAGTTAGTCGTATAGGTGCTGCTGAAGTACCCACCGACCCTATGTCTATGGAAGAAAGTGATGTGATTATCAAGTTGAAATCAAAAAATGAATGGGTTTCTGCCAATAGCAAAGACGAATTAGCAGACAAATTTAAAGAAGCACTCCTAGTTATTCCCGGTATCGATATAGAATTTACCCAACCGATAGAAATGCGTTTTAATGAATTGATAACAGGGGTAAGGAGTGATGTAGCTGTTAAAATATTTGGCGAAGATTTAGATATGCTTTTTACAAAAGCCAATGAAATCAGAGATAAAATTAGTCATGTAGCCGGTGCAGCAGATATTACTGTCGAAAAAATTGACGATTTACCCCAAATGAGTGTAAATTATAAGTCTAACAAAATAGCCGAATACGGGCTCAATATTTCCGACGTAAATCAGATGATCACCGCCGGATTTTCAGGCATCACTACCGGTTCAATATTTGAAGGGGAGAAACAATTTGACTTGGTAGTTCGTCTTAAAGACACCCAAAGAAACGATATCAATGACCTTAAAAACCTTTGGATAGACACACCAAGAGGTATTAAAGTACCATTAAGTGAGTTAGCTGAAATAACCTATGCCTCCGGACCCGCAAAAATTTCTCGTGATGACACCAAACGACGTGTTGTTATCGGAATTAATGTGCGTAATAGAGACCTTCAATCTGTGGTAGATGATGTGCAAAAAATCATTGAAAGTGAAGTCAAAATACCAACGGGATATAGCGTAGCTTATGGCGGACAATTTGAAAACCTCAAAAGTGCCAAAGCCCGTCTAAGCATTGCCTTACCTGTTGCTCTTATACTGATATTCATTTTATTGCACTTTGCTTTTAAATCAGTAAAAGAAGCTTTATTAGTATATACAGCCATTCCGCTGGCAGCTGTTGGCGGTGTATATTTGTTGTGGCTAAGAGACCTTCCTTTTAGTATTTCAGCCGGTGTAGGATTTATAGCGCTTTTTGGGATAGCCGTTCTTAACGGTATCGTATTAATAGAACATTTTAAAGAACTCAAAAAACAAGGTTTGACAGATATGAACCAACTTATCATCAAAGGAACCAAAGAGCGTTTACGTCCGGTAATACTTACAGCTTTAGCTGCAGCGCTTGGATTCTTTCCTATGGCCGTTTCCACGAATGTAGGTGCAGAAGTACAAAGACCTTTGGCTACTGTAGTGATAGGCGGACTTATTACTTCTACCCTTTTAACGATGATAATACTACCTGTTTTGTATGCCATATTTGAAAAGACTAATTTCAAAATTAAAAAGAGAAGCCAAAAGAATATGATTTCGCTAATTTTTCTATTATTGGGGCTAAATAGCGTTTGGGCACAATCTCCACCCGAATTACAATTGCTTATTGATAAAGGCATCCAAAACAATTTATCCTTACAATATAGTGCCGGAAAAGTAGCACAAAAGGAAGTACTCACGAAAACAGCTTTCACTTTACAACCTGCACATATATATTACAACCGTGATCCTAATAACCTGAGTCTTGATAACCTTAGACTTACAGAGGTGGGCATTGAGCAATCGGTGGCTTTTCCCACAAAATATGCTTTACAAAAATCTTTACTTTCCAATAAAAAAAAGCAAGTTGAGCTCGAGCATGAACTTTTAAAAAATGAGATCAGCAAAGCGATTAGTGGGGCCTATAATGAATTTATATTTTTAAATCAAAAAGAATTGATATACAATCAATTAGACAGCTTGTACAATCGTTTTCAATCGTCGGAAGCAATTAAATTTGAACTGGGGGAAAGTAATTATTTGCAAAAACTAACGGCTCAATCTAAATATGAACAAATACATATTCAGTTGCAGCAAATTCGTAAAGACAAACAGAATGCCCTTGAAGAATTGAAGTATTTAACACAGGATAATAATTTACGTTTTAGCGATGTCAAAACTTTTCAAATAGAAGTTCAACTACAAAACTTTGAACAAAGTAATACGTTTTTACAGCAGCAAAACTTAGAAAATTTGGCAAAGTATAAGTGGAAGAAAGAAAAACAAAACTGGTTACCCGACTTTAGCTTCACTTTTTTCAAAGGCTTACACAAAGACCTACAATCTCCTTTAAACGGTTTTCAGATAGGATTAGATATTCCTTTAATATTCAATGGGTATGCTAAAAAATCTCAGGTGTCTAAAATGGCTTTAGAAAATCAACAACTGACTTCTGAACTCGTTCAAAAACAATGGCAATTACAACAAAGTCGATTATTGCAAGACTTAAGTGTACTCAAGAGGCAATTAGCATCACTGGAGTATCAAAAAGAACAAGTAGCAACCGAAATACTCAAAGTAGCTGTGATGGGTTATGAAAATGGCGAATTAGACTTTTTTGACTATTTACAAAGTATGGAAAACATCAAAGATATAAGGCTAACATACTATGAAACCCTGATGAATTACAACAACAAAGTATTAGATATCAATTATTTAAAATAAAAAACACAGAGTAAAATGAAAATTATTAATATAACTTTTCTCGCTGTTTTATTTATAACAGTTAGTTGTAAAAACAAAACAGAATCTTCGGTAGAAATTACATCGGAAAACACCTATGATTTAAGCTTAACATCTGCGCAAATGGCTCAGGGTAAAATAAATTTAGACAGTATAAAACAAAAAGAAATAGATACATTTATAGAACTACCCGGACAAATAGAGATTCCTGCAGCATCTAAAGCCGAGGTGACTCCTCTTATTTCCGGTAATGTATTGAATATTAATTTAATAGAGGGTCAGAAGGTGTCAAAAGGAAGTACACTTATACAGATTAAAAGTCCCGATTTGGTTCAGTTACAGCAAGATTTTGCATCACATGGAGCAGAATTGATTTTTTTGAAAAACGATTACGAAAGACAGCACAAACTCTTTACAGAAAAAGTGATTGCTGAAAAGAAATACTTATTGGCCGAAAGTGCCTACAAAAGTAGTTTGGCTCAATACAACGGACTCAAACAAAAATTGATACAACTGCATATAAACCCGGCGCAGGTGCTTAGTGGAAACTTACAATCCTCTTTTGACGTAAAGGCACCTATTTCCGGGACGATAACCGATATTCAAGTAGTAAATGGAAGCTATGTAAAACCCGGTGATGTATTGTGTAAGATCTATGATAAAAGCAAAGTGCTGTTGGCCATAAAAGCCTTTGAAAAAGACCTGAAAAACATCAAAGCAGGTCAGAAAATTATGTTTTACACATCTGATAATCAGCCTTATAATGCAGAAGTACATTTAATTTCACCTGCTTTAGACCCCGAAAGTAAAAGTGTTCTAGTCCACGCCAATATTTTGGATAAAGGCAATTTTTATGAAGGCACATACGTAATCTCAAGAATTATAACCCATGCTAAAATGGAATGGGTGGTACCATTAAAGGCTATCATTTCTGTAGCGGATAAAAACTTTGTCTTTGTACTTGATAAACAAGAAGGTGATATCTATCATTTTAATAAAGAACCCATAACAGTTAAATATAAGAATGATACTTATGCCATTCTATCAAACAATCCTTTTAAAGACAAACAAATAATTAGCAATGAGGTATTTATGTTAACAGAATAGATATATAGATTTTCATATTTAATAAAATGCCTGCTAACACTTATTTTAAGGCATAAGACAAAGCTCGAGCCTCAACAATACACCTAGCCATTTTTATATATCATGTATAGTCTAGGTGCATCGAGATCGAAAACTCTATGTATTATTTATAGCAAGTTAAAACTCTTGACAGGTAACTGTGGTTGCCCGGCATATTGCTCACCTATCAGGTAGAAACTTTCGGGCATATTAATTATATCATATTCGCCTGTTTGCGAAAAAGTGAGTTCATTTACAGTAAAAGCAAAAGATTGAGATAGTTGTTGGGCGAGTAATGCACTGCCTAATAGCAAAAAAGCAATGATTGTGAATAATTGTTTTTTCATAACGAGTGAATTTAAAGATTAGTTAATTTGCTTTAATGAGTTAACCCGCTTATGCAGGTTAATTAAGTTATAGTTTGATGATTTTACGAGTTAGAATTTGGTTGTTGAACTGTATTTTTAATAAGTAAATTCCGGAAGGGAAATCTGTTATATCTATCTCTTGTTTTAAGAGATTAAAGTTTAATAGTTGTTCTCCAAGAATATTATAAACACCCAATTGGAATTTGTTATTTGTAAATTGGGACTTATTGTGGATGTTTAAAATCTCTATTACCGGATTTGGATAAATTATAATGTTTGTATTCAATATATTCTCATCAACAACTTCTATCGCATTACATTGCTCTTGGGTTTCTACAAAGTGGGAACTGGGGTCAATATTCCACCAGCTTTCGGCACTCCAGGTAGCATCGTCTACAAAAATGCATTTTAATGAAAGGTTTCCTG
>JANTFW010000087.1 GCA_024763245.1 Flavobacteriaceae bacterium
ATATATGGAAATGATTGAAAGCCAGCCCCTAACAAAGGCTATACGTAATTTGGGTAATGTGCTAACATTAAAGTTTTTAGCATTAAACAAAATTAGTGGTAAATTGAAAGTGTGGAGTTTCAAAATCCCGCACTACGCATAGTCAAACCGTTAGGGGTAATGCAAAAAAGAGTCAACCATACAGATAGCACATTTATTTTTTTCCAACACTATAAAATGCCAAACCCCCAAACCCAAACTCGTTTATCAGTAGGCTTTCCTATCCCTATACTAGCAATATAAAAAGAGGGAGGTAACAATATCTTAGGATTCAAACAAAAAAAATTCTAAAACAACTCATTTTTTAATATTCCATTGCTGTTGTTAGTCTTTCTTCATCAACATAAAACTACTCATGTTCTCTAATATACTCCAGTATGGGTTGCATTTGTTTTTTTACCGCTAGTGTATTCTTTCGGTAATGATTATTCATAAAACTAAAAATAAGTATAGCTCCCTTTGCCGTAATCAAATAACCACTCAGGGTATAATTATTACTCAAAGTACCCGATTTTGCATAGACGTAGGGTGTATCTCCTGAAAAACAATCTTTTAGAGTCCCTTCTCCTCCTGCCGGAAAAAGATTAAATAGGCGTTCTTCCGGTAGTTCCTCATATAATTTGGTCAAGATTTGCACCAATGATGCGGGTGTAAATAAATTATACCTGCTTAAACCGGAACCATCTACCCATCTGGGTTTTTGGTGTAAGTCTGCCAACTCATTTTTTAATACTTGCTGACGCATCCAATACGAACTTAGTCGGTTCGAAAATTTTGAAGAAGATACGATTAATAACTGCTCGGCCAAAAAATTATCACTGACCAGCATCATTCGTTTTAGCACGGAATCGGTTGGAACACTATAAGCCGTTTGTGTCATTTTAGGTGCTTTTTTTACTATTTGTACCTTCCCCGGAAGTAAATCTTGCCATAAAGAAGCAATTAATAGAGAATCCATTACCAAAGGAATTTTTTCTTTATCAAATGGCCTGGGCGGATAATAAAACTCATTCGTATTATAAGCACGCTTTATTTTAGATTTCGAAAAGTGTAGTTTGTTTTTTAAAATTCTCGGTGTACAAAACGTACTATCTGTATTGGATATTAGCACTACATTACCATACATAGGAAAACTACTACGTTCAGGACTATAATGTTTATCAAAATCGTCCCAAGACCAACCGGGACCATACCTGTGATCGGATAAGTTATCGAGCACTAATTTTACCGTTTTAAAACGAGCAAACATCCGGAGCGCCGTACTGTCCTTAAAATAAGGGTGTAAAAAAGAAGGATCTCCGGTTCCTTTTACAAATAGTGTATCCTTATCCACTACATATCGAAAGGCAGGGATAGAATCCGGTAAATAGTGAAGTGCCGTATAGAGTGTAGCCAACTTAACATTACTAGCCGGTGTAAAATATTTTGTCGCATTATAGTTTACAATAGTATCTTTTGTCTTGGGATTATAAACCATTAATCCGGTAAATTGATTTTTAAAAAAATCAGTTTCTAATGATTTCTCCACAGCCTTGCTAATCTTTACCGAATTACAGCTCGAGAAAATAACTAGAACAATTCCAAACCACAAGAAATAAAATATATACCTTATTTTATGATACTTATACATTTACTTAACGTCCTTTTTATCCTAATTTTGAAAAAAACAAAGAACAAATATACACTAATCCGTATAATACCTCTACAAAACTAGACCATTGTTTAAGTTTAATTATTTATGAATTACCCTATAAAAATATAGGTTTGGGAAATATTCCCAAAAAATGGAGTCTTTTCAATCCTAATTCTTAGGTTCAATCTCTATTGTATAGTCCTGCTATAGGTTGACCTTTTTTTGTATTTGTTTTTGTTCGTTCATCCTTTCACGAAAAGTTATTTCCTCAAGTTTCTCGGCTATAAAAAAATTAACATCAGGAACAAAGCCGTTACATTACTTGATGTAACCTAAACCAACGTGTTAAGGCTGTATCCGTTCTATTTTCCAAGAATAATCCTTTTGTAAGGTATAACGTATTCTATCATGCATTCGGTTTGGGCGCCCTTGCCAGAACTCTATTCGTGTGGGTTTTACCAAATAACCACCCCAATGCTTAGGTCGCAGTATTTCTTTGCCCTCATATTCTTTTTCTACATGTTGTAGTTTGGCATCCAGGGCTGCTCTGGAAGCAATCGGCTCGCTTTGATCAGAAGCCAAAGCACCCAATTTACTGCCTTTAGGACGACTTTCAAAATATCCGTCAGAAAGGTTTTCGTTTTGTTTTTCTGCCCGTCCGTTTATCAGTACTTGGCGTTCTAGTTTATCCCAAAAAAAAGAAAGGGCTACTTGATCGTTTTCAGCTATCTGACGGCCCTTTTGGCTGTTATAATTGGTGTAAAACACAAAGCCTTCCCAGGTATAACGTTTTAAGAGCACTACCCTACTACTGGGTTGTAAATCTTTTCCAACCGTAGCCAAAGTAAAGGCATTTACTTCGCCTTGCTCCTCTCGTTCTGCTTGTAGATACCAATCTCTAAACAACTCCATAGGATTATCAGGGACTTGCGACTCTAACAATTCGTATTTGTTATACACCAATCTTTTATCACTTAAATCTTGCTGAATACTCATAGGATTTATAACGGATTTACATTGTTTTTGTGTTCCTTTTGGTACGTATTAACCAAAGTCCTGCAAAGGTAAGCAAACCATTGATAGGAAGTATCTCCCAGTGGAATTTATAAGCACCGATAATCGATTCCGGTAAATACGTAATGGCAATACTAATTACAATAGCCTGTAAGGCAATAATCCATACATATTTATCCCGTATTTGATGCTTGGTAAAGATACCAAAAGCAAACAAGCCTAATAAGGGACCGTAGGTAAAGGAGGCAAAAGTAAATAAATTGCTCACTACATTTCCGTCCAACTTATTAAATAAAATTACAACCAACATCAATACGATTGAAATAACAATATGTACTTTTTTACGTAAGGGTTTTTGTTGTGATTTCGGCCTCTTTTCAATATTCAAAAAATCAACCGAAAAGGAAGTAGTCAAGGAGGTTAAGGCTGAGTCTGCACTAGAATATGCCGCTGCAATCAAGCCTAATATAAACACTATACTCAAAGTATTACCCAGGCCACTATTAAGCGCTATTTCAGGAAATAACAAATCGCTACGTACTCTACCGTCTACAACGGGTATACTTATATTGTATTTAGTCGCATAAATATAGAGCAAGGCACCCAGAGACAAAAACACAAAATTAACGATAACCAAAAGGCTAATCATGGTAAACATATTTTTTTGGGCGTCTTTTTTATTCTTACAGGTCAAATTCTTTTGCATCATATCTTGATCCAAACCTGTCATAGTAATAGCAATAAAAATACCGCCTATAAAATATTTCCAAAAATAAATTTTAGCGTTAGGGTCATCAAAATAGAATATCTTGTTATACTGCTGAAATTCAGATGATGCTAAAAATTCCGTAAAACTCCATCCCATTTTTTGGGTGATTAAAAAGATGGCTGTGCCTACGGCAAATAACATAAAGAAAGTTTGTAAAGTATCTGTCCATACAATGGTTTTAATACCACTTCTAAAGGTGTAAACCCAAATCAGTAAAATCGAAAAGACAACCGTTACCCAAAATGGCACACCCAACTCCTGAAAAACCACATATTGTAAAGTTAAGGAAACTAAAAACAATCGAAAAGAAGCACCCATTACGCGCGAAAGCAAAAAGAAGAAAGCACCGGTTTTGTAACTCACTATGCCAAATCGTTGATCTAAATATTGGTATATAGAAATAACATTTAATTTGTAATACAAGGGTAATAAAACAAATATGATAAACATTGTTCCCACAAAGAAACCAAACACCGCTTGCATATAACCAAATTGCGTAGTACCTACCCACCCCGGAACAGAGATAAAGGTTACACCCGACAAAGTAGCCCCTATCATACCAAAGGCTACCACATACCATGGCGATTGTTTATTTGCCTTAAAAAAGGTCTCGTTACTATCATCTTTTCCGGTTACAAAAGAAATCAACAATAACAATATAAAATACGCTGCAATTAAAAGTAATATATAAATGGGTTTCATGAGGGCTTCAATAATTGTTTAACACTATCGGGTAAAGGGCTTGAATCGGTAGAAATGGGTGTATCATAGTGCTTTATAACAGGAACAATACCGGACCAAATCGGTAAATCTACATCCTTTTTAGTCTCATTAACACCTTCATCTCTTATTTTTGCAGAAACTTCGTCTATCTTTATAGCGATAACTTTAGTGGCGGCTAGTTCTTGTTTTGAGGGTTTTCGAACCTCATCCCAACGACCTCTAATGAGATGTTCTGAAATAACTTGTAAAGCGTGTTCTTTTTGGGAATCATGAACTAAAGAAGCTTTACCAAAAACGACTACTGATTCATAATTTAATGAGTGACTAAAGGCCGATTTTGCCAATACCAAACCAGTAACACCGGCAATAGATAAACTCATAGGTGCTCCTTTTTCTAACTCGTTTAACAGCCTACTAATTACCGCTCCGTGAAGATAGATGACATCACCATCTCTGCCATACATCGTTGGGATAACAACCGGCTCACCCTTATAAATAAAACCTACATGAGCTATATAATGGCGATCCATTATTACATACACTTTGTCTCGATTGTAATATCCTCTTTTAGGTATTCTTTTAACTTTTGATTTTTCAGAATTCATGATGCTATTTTAAAAACGCAATAAAGAAACAAAAAAAAAGAAGAATAGTAAATTATATTACAGGTTTCTTAAAAAGTTTCGTAGATCCTCGGAGGTATTGCTTAAAATCTTTTGCTTTAATCGGTATTGGGCATTTTTTACACTTTGATGCGTAATATTTAATATCGAAGCAATCTCTTTATTGGTCATATTTAGCCTGAGTAGTGTGGCTAGACGAATATCATTACCGGTTAAGGCCGTGTTAAGCTGTTTTAAATTAGCAATAAAATCTTTGTTTACCTGTTCAAAATAAATTTTAAAAGTATCCCAATCCTTTTCCGAATTAATCATCTTACTAATTTCATTCTTCATAGACTTAAGCTTTGTTTTAGCTAATCCGTCGGTATATTTTGTTATCTCCTGAAGATGTTCATTAAACTCCTGTAAAATGGTGTTCTTTTGCATCATATTGAGTGCATGAGTAGTGAGTTGTCTATTCTTAAGCTCGAGTTCTCCTTCCAATTGTTGATTTAAAAGTCGTGTTTTTTCCAGTTCTAATTCCGTGATAATTCTTTCTTTTTTTCGCTTTTGCAAGATAAAGAACCCCATTAAAGGTAAAAATAGAATCACTAAACCACTCCCTATTAGTAAAGTTCTAAATTTAGCCTTTTGTAATTTTTCTTTATTTGCCAAACGTTCTATTTCCTTTTGTTTTTTAGTGGTTTGATATTTCTTTTCGAGTTCGGATACTTGTAATTGATTTTTATGTAACTGAATACTGTCCTTAAAATGAATTAATTGTTTAAAATAACGATAGGCTTTAATGGTATCTTTTGCCCTAAGATGTAGTTCGTACAAATTCTGTAGAGAAAGCATCTTACGATCTGCATAGTCAATGATGTCGGCTGCTTCAAAAGATTTTTTGAAATAATAATCGGCAGAATCCTTATTATGGATGTTCATATACGACTGTCCCAAAATGTTATATACACTGGTTAAATCCTGAGAGTAGCCCAATTTGTTATACTCGGTTTCAGCTTTTTTTAGCAGCCGAATACCTTTGTTGAAATTTCCCATTTTGGCATAAACCTCACCAAGATTTTCGTAAGCAATGGGAACCCCTTCCTTAGATTGGTTTGCTTTGTAATACTGTAAGGCTATTTTATAATAATGTAATGCCGAATCCAATTGCTCTTTTTCAAAATATATAGCGCCCAAGCTATTTGTAATATCCGCATCACCTAAAGATCCTTTATTTTTAATAAATTTTTTTGCCAAAAGGTAATTTTTTTTCGCTAAATCGTATTTTTTAAGATACATATACAAATCGGCAATACCGTAATAATCTCTTAAAAGGGCAATGGAATCTTTATATTTTTCATTCAGTACAATGGATTTTAATTGATAATCCAACGCCCTCGAATAATTCCCTTGTCTTTTATATATTTTTGAAATACTTCCATAGACCTCAGAGATATGCAAACTATCTTGCTGTTGCAATCGCATAGTTAGTGCTCGTAATGCATTTTTCATAGCTGGTTCGTTTTGTCCTATTTTTCGATAGGCCAGACTGTTGATATAGTACGCATCGTCAAGATATTGATTAAGATCTGCATCATTACTCATTTCAATAATTTTATGCGTATAAAAAAGACAAGAATCTTGTTGTGCATTAAAAAAGAAAGCCGTTGCTAAATACGTATAGGATTGTGCGAGTCCCTGTTTATCATCTAGGTCTAGAAAAATAGACATACTTTTTTTCGCCTTTTCAATGGCCAAAGCAGGGTTTTTATAGCTATAATAATCACTCATTCTATTATAAATAACCCCTTGGTCATAAGCAGAAGCACCAGACAATTGTTGTTCTAATTTTTTGATATATAAATCATTATTGGACTGTGCCTTTGCTATCGACATAAATCCAAATAACAAAAGAATAAGAATTAAAAAACTTTTTGACCTCATAGACCTATAATTATATGATAAATATCATGTTTCTTTTAAAAAACGTCTAATGAGTACCCTTAAAGTACCCTTATGAGTACTGTTTGATTACTCAAAGAAACAAAGAAAATGCAAAATAGCTTCTACTTTTACACCAACGAATTTATCAATTTTTTATGAATTAAAATTATTTATTATGAAAAAAATTATTCTTAGCTTAACATTACTCATTCCGGTACTCTTTTTTGGACAAACTTTGTCCGAGTACTATGAATTTTACGAAACAACCGGAAACTACTATCACCTTACCGGTGCTACAGAAATTTATCAAAATCAAGATTCTGATGATGGAAGTGTTACCTCTATTCCCATAGGTTTCAATTTTGATTATAACGGAGATATCTATAACACGTGTACCATCTCTGTCAATGGTGCGATTACTTTTACGGAACTTGAAGTAGCCTATTCTAATGACTTAAACGCTACAGTAACCAATAAAAAGAATGTTGTGGCTCCTTTGTGGGACGATTTATACAAACGTACCGCAGACAGTGGTGTTATACAGTATAAAACCGATGGTACGGCACCCTACAGACGTTTTTATGTTGAATGGAAAGATATTTCCTGGCGAAATGAGGGACAAACCGTATCCTTTATGCTCGTACTCCAAGAAACAACAAACAATATCGAATTTCGATATGGCCCCAACAATTCTACCGAAAGCCGTTCGGCATCTATTGGATTAAACAAATACATTTCAAGCATCAGCTATATAAGTGTTACCCCGGGTGATCCGGCCAGTGTATCCCAAACAACTGCCAATAACGCAATAGATACTTCTGACTACCCCGGAGAAGATACGTTCTACGAGTTCAAGCATCTGAGCTACATCTCAGATACCAATTTTGAATACTATCTGGAAACACATACTACAAACGAAACCACAGTAAGTGTAGGAGATGCAAACAGTATGGGTAACGGGATCGATGGAGATCATTGGGTAAGAAGTCCTCAAATAGCTTATTGTACAAAATTATCATTGACAAGCAAAGGGATTCATGATTTGAGTGGCATAAGTGATTTTACACGTCTTACCGAATTGTATGCTCATGATAATTTTATTTCCAGTACCTATTTAAGTAAAAATAAAAATCTTGAAAAAGTAGTAATATCAGGAAACAATTTAACTAGTGTAAACGTAACTAACTTACCGGATCTCTACTACCTTATATTAGGTGGCAATAATTTAACTTCGTTAGATTTACAAGGCTCACCGAGTATTACACAACTTTATATAGCAGGAAACCAATTGTCCGGGGCTTTTGATACCTCACAACAACCTATATTAAGTGTACTAGAATGTTTCGACAACAACATAACTTCGTTGGATTTAGACACGAACACCTATCTATATAGATTACGATGTCAAAACAACCAGTTAACAACTATACAATTACAAAACGGCAACAATGGTTTGTTAGCTGGTACGAATCCACAAGATTCAAGCCCTAACTTTAACAGCACGGGGAATCCTGATTTGCATTGTATATTTGTAGATAATGCCACTGACGCTAATAATGGTACCGGTGATTATCAAGACTGGAGTACAAGTTCTACAACTGTATTTGCTGAAAATGAGATTCAGTGTAATGAGTTGAGTAACGGATGGACCTATGTACCTGATGATAATTTTGAAAATTACCTAGAAACTCATACTGCTACAGGAGCTGTTGTATCAGTAGGGGATGCCAATAGTATGGGTAACGGTATTGC